>CAZIZJ010000001.1:0-41829 GCA_964543675.1 uncultured Acholeplasma sp.
GCAGTTACTCTAATGGTGACGATTGCCCCGTTGACATCATCATAAGAAAAATCAAAGACATGGGCATCGTATTTTTTACCGAATAGTTCAACCTGCATCCCTTGTTTGAAACCAGTACCGTAATCGTTAATTTTGGTCAGCAAAAAATCTCGATCCAAACTAATCTGATCAAGTATTTTATTGGTATATTCTATTTTTTTAGTCTTTCGATTATAGAAACAAGCCGGATTTACGTCTTGGTCAATAAAATCAAAAGCGATTTGTAACGGATTTAACATGCATATACCTCTTTTAATATCTTCATTATACAATAAAAAAGCCTTACTGAATGGTACTTTTTGTAAGGCATTACTAGTTTATTTTTGCGTGATTGCCTGCAATGCTGCAATATTTAATAAATTCCACGGTTTGTTGAAGTGCGGCTGGAAGAAGAAATCAACAAATGCCAATTGTTCGATCGTCATTTGATTTTGAATGACGATTGATAAAATATTCATTTTATCGGTTAAATCATAGGTTGATAAAATTTGTCCACCTAGTACTTTTCTTGAAACTTTATCATAAACCACTTTAAGTAGTACATCATCGTAGTCTGGCATGAATTCAGGTCTGTTGTGGTCACGTACGGTAACTGAACCATAGTCAATGCCCAAATCATTTGCTACCCCTTCGGTTAAACCAGTGGACGCAATTGACAAATCATAAATCTTAATACCTGATGTGCCTTGAGTGCCTTGATATTTAATTTGATTTCTAATGATGTTTAAACCAACAAGTGTGCCCATTCTAACAGCATTGGTTGCTAGTGGAATATATCGGTGTTCCTGAGTCGGATTATAGAATATGTTGACGCAGTCGCCACATGCATAAACATTAGGATCTGATGTTTGCATGTATTCATTGACAACCAGCGCACCGTTCGGTGTGGTTTTTAAAAACCCTTGGTATAGTTTTTGATTTGGTCTAAAGCCAATGCACATAATGACTAAGTCTGTTTCAAAGGTTTCTTGGTCTGTCATGATATGCGTGACGGTATCGCCATTTGTAATAAATCCTTTGACTTTTTGACCAAGTGCTAAATTGACATGATGATCTCTAAATGCTTTTTCTGCTAAATCAGTGAACTCTGGATCCAAGTACTTTGGCATAATTCTGGTTTCACCATCAATTAAAACGACTTCCTTGCCATTGAGTTCAAATGCTTCTGCAAGTTCTACACCGATGTATCCGGCACCAACAACGGTTATTTTTTTAGCGTCTTTTGATGCTTCAATGATTTCGTTTGCTTGATTGAAGTTTTTAGACAAGAGTACGTTTTTACTGCGAATGCCTTCAATATTAGGAATGATTGGCCAAGAACCGGTTGCCAAGACTAGTTTGTCAAACGTGTCACTGAATTCTTTATTGGTGTTTAAGTCTTTGACACTCAGTGTTTTCTTTTCATAATCAATATTCAAAACTTCATGCTCCATATTGATTTTGGCACCCATGCCAGCAAGTTCTGCTGGATTTGAGTAAAACAATCCGTTGACGTCTTTGACAACGCCACCAACATATAATGCAATCCCACATGACAGGAATGACACATTATCATTCTTTTCATAAACGGTTACTTCAACATCTTGATTCTGTTTCAAAATATTTTTTACGGCTGCTGTGCCAGCGTGCGTACAACCTACAACGATTATTTTCATACATGCTCCCTCGTTCCACAAAAAAGTGTGGAAATTTATGTTATATAATTAGATGCTCCCATCGTAATTGCGGCTTCATTATATACCACTTATGAAATAAAACAATGGCTTTGCTTATGAAAACGTTTACCAGTCTTAACTGCATAAATTCTCACAAAAAAACCTGCAGCAAGCAGGTTATCTTAATGTTTGATTACGTTGTTTTCTTTTTGAATATGGAAAATATCTTTTGCAGAATTTCTTTTTGGATATTACTTTGTAATACGAAATTGAAAACCACGAAAACTATGACGCCAATTATCCCAAGTACTGCTAAACCCATAGCAACAACAAGATCACTGTTCAATGTTTCAAATGCTTCAGTGATTACAGGATATAAGCTTATGCTTAAGAAATAAACCGTTAAACCCATCAGCAAACTTGAAACAAAGGTTTTCCACGTTTGTCCAATATAATTTAAGAATGCTACTTTTTTTCTTGTTGAAAGCACTTGATAAATGGTGACCAATGCTTCTGCAATCAGTGATGAAATAACCGCTCCCATCGCACCATACGATGGAATTAAAACAAAGTTTAGAATCAATGTGATGACCGCACCAATAGAAACGGAAATGATAAAGTGTTTATTATTGCCCGTTGGAATCATGTACTGCAGACCAATTACGTTGGATATGGTAACCAGTCCAATCTTGAAAGCATAGATTCCTAAAACCAAAATGGCTGCCGTAAATAGATTGCCGAAAAACCATGGTACAAAAATGCTTGCTAAAACGAACAATCCAATCATCATCGGATAGGCTAAGTATGTGGTCACAAGCAGTGACTTGTTTAATGCCTGCTTAATTGCTGTTTGATCGTTTTCATCATTCAACTGACTAATTCTTGGAATCATCACGACACCTAGTGCAGTGGCAATCACTAAAATCGTATTGATGATTCTGGCACTCATATCAAAATAACCGACTTCTGCTTCGGTTGACAATAATCCAATCATCGTAACATTTAAACTGGTATAAAGTAAAATGATGGCTTGCGGTAAAAATAAAATGAGCATGCCCTTCAAATGATTGAATGGTTTAAAATTATCTTTTAAGGAATGTAGGTCTTTAGTCACCTGACTTCTTGGCATATCCAGCCATAAGACCAGTTGTCCGATGATTTCTGCACCAACAAGTATCAGGGCATAGATCCAAACATCCGTGCTACTTTTTACAAATAAGAATACTGAAATTAATGTCAGTAGTTTAATGATTGAGTTTCTAATGACAATCGACTTGAAATTTTCGTTTCCGGTGTAATACCATGTAATATCAATTAGATTAGCGAACAACAACAATCCTTGAATAAGGAATATTTCAGGATACGGAAAAAAAAGATAGAGCGCATAAAATAAGATGAGTGCAACTCCTGATGTGACCAGCTTTAAAACAAATATTTCCCAAAATGCTTTTTTTAACGTGTTTGGGTCTTTTCTGGCAACCGATATGGTTTTGGTGCCATAAAGATGAACACCCAGTAAGGCAAAATAACTAAAGTAGGTTGTAATGGAAAAACTAAAAGCGTAAAGACCAACGCCATCTGGTTCTAATACTCTGGATAAATAAGGTATCAGGATAATCGGTATGATCACGACCAGCACTTGATAGATTAAATTGTAGACATAATTTTTAGATAAACTATTTTTCATCTTTAAGTTCTTTTTTCACCATCGAAAGTGCGCTAGCAATTACTGCATGCATATCATAGTATTTGTATTCTGCAAGTCTGCCGCCAAACAAATACTTGGTTTCGGTATCTGCTTTTTCTTTGTACTGCTTATAAATCTCATTATTCTTATCATCATTAATCGGATAATACATTTCTTTATCTTTGGTCCAGTCATCCGGATATTCTTTGGTAATTACTGTCTTTGGCTGTTTGCCGAATTCAAAATGCTTATGCTCAATAATTCTGGTATATGGCACTTCTTTTTCAGTATAATTGACGACAGCATTTCCTTGATAATTTTCAGTATCTAAAATCTGGTGATCAAAGCGTAGAGAACGATATTCAAGGACACCAAAACAGTAGTCATAAAAAGCATCGATTGGACCGGTATACAACACCTTTTCTGCGAGGTTGTCTAAAGCAGTTTTTTCCTTAAAATAATCGGTATTCAGTTGAATCTCAATACCATCCAATAACTTTTCGAAAATCGGTGTATAACCACCAATCGGAATCCCTTGATAGGTATCGTTAAAATAGTTGTTGTCATAGGTAAATCGCACAGGTAAGCGTCTGATAATAAATGCAGGCAAATCTAAAGCACTTCTGCCCCACTGTTTTTCAGTATAGCCTTTTATCAGTTTTTCGTAGACATCAATGCCGACTAAATTGATGGCTTGTTCCTCTAGGTTTTTAGGTCGCTCTACATAGAATTTTTGACGTTGTTCTTCAATCTTGGTTCTTGCTTCATCCGGTGTGACAACACCCCATAACTTATTGAAGGTATTCATGTTAAAAGGCAGGTTATAAACCTCGCCTTTATAATAGGCAATCGGGGCATTTATGTAGTTATTGAACTCCGTAAATTGATTGATGTAATCCCAGACAATTTTATTAGATGTATGAAAGATATGGGCACCATAAACATGAACGTTGATGCCTTCAATGTTCTTGGTGTACATGTTGCCGCCAATGTGATCTCTTTTATCAATCACTAAAACTTTTTTACCACGTTTTTTTGCCTCATAGGCAAAGATAGAGCCAAAGATTCCGGCACCAACAATTAAGTAATCATATTTTTTCATCTGTCTGCCTCCTCATCAAAAAACGATAAGTATTTGGACTCAATGACTTTTGCTTGGTCATTGATGCTATAAATCTTTAAGGCATCCAAACTGTTTAATTTTCTTTCTTTTTTCATGTCCAATAACCCATGAATTTGATCTGCCCATTCATCTGCAGCAGCTGATAGTGATAAATAAGTAATCGAGTCAACCAAGTTTAATTCTCTGGTGATATTGGTTGAATAGACTTGTGGCAGATTAGAAAACAGCGCTTCAACCCCAACCACCGGCAAGCCTTCATAAAATGACGGCAACAAAAATAAATCAATGGCTGAATAGAATTTATAAATATCTCTTCTTGGTGAAAAGACGGTAACGTGTTCTTCAAATTTTTCATCAGCGATGAACTTCAATATTTCTATCTCTTTTGAACCGCCACCAACCATCAATAAATGTACATCATCGCTTTTGGCTTTGAGTGACTTAAAAACCTCCAATGTCCACATTGGATTTTTTTGCTCCTCAAAACGACCAAAAAAACCAATCAGTTTGACGTCATCTGACATGTTAAGCAGTGTTCTAATATCATCTCTGCATTCCTGGTCAAACAAGAATTTTTCATAATTGATTGCGTTATGCGACAAATAAAATGGTCGATGCTTAAAGAAGTATTCGCCAGCAATTTGGCTGCAGCTCCAGTACTGGTTAGCTGCTATAAGCGTTCCAGGAATCAATAAACTATTTCTGATCTTCTTCAATAAATTGGGTGATGACTGTGTGGCATGAGCATGAAAGATTCGTACCTTGACGCCTCTTCTTTTCGCTTCCTTTAAATAAGGCATGCCCCAATTGAATTCATGTGAATGGACAATATCATAGGCGTTTTCATCAAACAATGCTTTGGCATGCTTGACAAATTTTCCATAGTTTTTCATTGACAATTTTGGTCCATAAATGATTCTGTCGCCAAATCTATCAATCATATCAATATACTTTTGATCTGCAGTTTTTACAATTAAAAAATCAACCGAGAACCTGTCATGGTCTAATCTTTCGTAATGGTTCATTACATAGCTTGTAACACCATTGGTTAATTGAATTTCCGTTAAGATGTGAAGTAGTTTTATTTTCATTTTTTAACTGCTCCTGAGGCACCAAAAGTAATTCTTCCGATATCTTTGACAAATTCTATAAAAGGATTCAACTCAATTGAAATGACTGGTACTTCTTTGATTTTCAAATTCTCTTTTTTCAGCCATACATTAAATAGTCTTTCTGCTAAAAAACCAAACAGTCTTTTTTGATATGGATCGTAGCCACTTAAATTAACTTGTTTTTCCACCTCAAACAAAATATCGAATAACCATTTCGCATACCTGTCAAACAAATCTTTTCGCATGATAAACATATTATACAAGTAAATGCGCTTACCGCCTAAAAAATCCTCAAAAGCACTTAAATATTGTGGATATAGCTTGCTGATAACTGTTTTCGTAATCTCTAAATCTTTAACAAAATGGTTATCAGCATAGTTCTTCTCTATATTTACGCGCAATTTCACTGCCTTAGGCAAAATGACATCACTGGTCTTTAAATAGTCTGCTATTTGATGCTTGCTTAACCCTTTATAGTTAAATAAAGTTAATTTCTTGCCAGAAAAAATCCGTCTGTAGTGCACTAGACCAACGTAACTGGTGCGAACTTCATGCCAAATGTAATAAAGAGCTGTTAACTCGCTGTAATTGGCGTTTTTATCTGAGATTGAAGCGTTGCCGTCATCTGAGATGAAACCATCGATTTGGGGCTTGTTTTTTTGTCCAACCTGAATAAAATGATAGGCATCATCAATGTACTTTTTAACGGGTTCATATGCTTTATGGGATGCAATAAATACTTGTAAGTCCATGATTAATCCTTCTTTACTTGTTTTCGAAGTAGTTTTTTATAAATGAAAGAGCGCATGAATCCAGGCATCATACATACAATAAATGATGCAAAGTTGGTTTTTAAATATTGCCAGTAAGTGATATGTTTTTGTTGGTACATCATCTTTTTGAAACGATGAATCGACTGGTAATATTTGATGCCACCACGTCTTTTATAGAAATCTTTGCTGATTCGCATATAGGTAAGAGGTGTTTGGAAGTTATAGAACCTGGTACCAGTCTGAATCATTCTTACCCACAAATCATAGTCTTCAACCAAATAAAAATCACGATAATTGCCAGCACTTAATACTGCTTCTTTTTTAAACATGACCGATGAATGACCAATTGGATTTCTTGTTTTAGAGAACTTAACGATTTCATCATGAGTTTCTGGCAGCTGTCTTAAGATCTTTGAAGTGTATGGATCTTTTTCAAATTCAACAATGACCGAACCGACAACATCAACATCACTGGATTCAAAATATTTGATTTGTTTTTCAAATCGCTCAGGGATAGAAATGTCATCTGCATCCATTCTGGCAATGTAATCGTATTTGCACTGCAAAATCCCCTCTTTTAAAGCAAGTCCTAATCCATGGTTGGTTTTCAGCTGATATGTTCTTATATAAGGATATTTTTGGATATAATCATTTAATACATCACTTAATTCTTTGGTGATTGGACCATCCTGTATGATTAAAATCTCAGACGCTTGTTTCGTCTGATGAATCATACTTTCTAATGCTTCTTTAAACCAAATGGGATTGTCTTTCATATAAACAGACATGAGTACAGAAAATTCTATCATTGATTTATCGTTTATTATCCTTATTCCTTTACCTAATTATAACAAAAAACCTTCAAATAAAGGTTTCTCGTTCGATAGTTAATCCAATAGTTCAGTTTTTCTTTCGTAAATAGCGTTATCCATCCACAATCGTCTTTGGTAAATATAGCCTAAAACATAATTGTATTGTCCGTCAAAGCTCAATAATCCAGACTCATTTGGATAGCGATTCCAAAATTCAAGTTCAGTTAAGACATCGTCTTCAATATGCGCTCGGTAATTTATCAAATGTGCAAACCATACATCAAGGATTGGTTGAATTTCTTCCCATCTGTCATAAAGCATTTCAACAAATCTTTCGCTATCCAGTAAATAACTAAACCAATTGTCTTCAGAAAACCAGTAATCATGACCATAAGGATCTGATGTTGGATTGAAAATGGTACTTTCCTCAAAGAAATGGATTGGTCCACCGACTGCCCAGTCAAAATCCCATACTGGTCCTAGTCTTAATTTGCTGGTGAGCGTTTTTGACATAAAAATGCTCTTGTAGTTGATCTCTGGCTGTCCCAATAGTTCTTGAACAATATAAAAATCGATAAACGTTTCAACCTCAATGTAATCTTCCCAGTTGTCATCGTCTTTGATCTTTTCGTTGACTGTTTCAATATAGTTTCGAATATAATCGAATTGTCCTTGATTGCCGCGTTCGCTGTAACTTGGATATTTGACTGCATAGTGTCTGCCGCTAATCGTAAAGTAATCTTTGCCCAAATCGCCTTCCTGTGGTGCGTAGTCATCAATTTCAACTAAGAAAGGCACTTCTGTAACGTTGGATGAAACAATGCCATTTTCGACACCTACACGTCCATCATCTTCCTGAACCTGATCGCTTAACAAATAGACGCCTAAGTAGCTGCCATTCAAATAAACGTTGACATGTACTGCCGTTGGCGTAAATGCCAATCCGCTTAATCTTTCTGATAAATTAAACGCTGCATAGTTTTTAAGGCGACTTAAGTCCAGCCAATCGGCAAGGAGCACCCAATTTCGATGCGAACCGCCGTCAAATAACTCAATCTTTTCATCAAATCTGATGCGATATGGCAATTTCGGAAATGCCAGTGTGCTGTTTCCTCTTAATCTGATGCCCATGCTTTCGGATTCAACTATTTCATCAGTGTTATATAAATCAAACAAGCCTTCCACATAATCTTCTTTATTGCTGATTGTTGCACCAAAAGTATTCAAGCTAATAATCGGCAAATGAGATATTGGTTCCACCTGAATATGGATATATACATTTTCATCCGAAAAACCAAAAACCTGGATCATTTTGCCATCAAAAAGATAAACCGCATGACTAGCAACAATTTCATTAACTTGATATCCCGGTTTAAGTTCGATTTCTAAATGCAGTGGATCTACCCACAAATAGCTGCCCTCATCAATGTTAATTGAGCCATAATCAATGTCATATGTAAAATAAATGTATTTTGCAGTCCATTTGGCATAAAGATTCAATTCGTGATCGATGCTTTCGGTGAAATCAAAAAGCACTTCGAAATCTTGATCAACATACCAGCCATCAAATGCATAGCCATATTTGACAACGAACATGCTTTCGATTGTTTGACTTGCTATCACATATTCGGTATAAACCGTATTTTCATCAATAAAATTGACCGCCAAAATACGTTCGTGCTCATAAAAGGTGTTCGCAGAATAAAACACATGATAGCCATCGTTTGTCTGCAATACCGCATATGCACGAACTGTTTTATAGGCATCCATTTCAATGCTTCGTAAAAACTCATTGGTTTTCGGATGCATAATATGACTTTTCAGAATCGTTGCATTATCAATATTCAGCAATTCCAATTCATCAGATAGTAATAGACCATATTCAATAATCCACCAGTTTTCAGGCAAATAGATTTGTCCGACATATGATTGATGTCCATCTCTAATGCCGGTGACATCCTTTAATTCAACAATTGGATAAGGTAGAATATCTTCATCAAAAAAGGCTTCAATTTGCGTGTTGACCAAAGCAGTGAATTTGTATATAGGATCAAACGAAACAATATTGCCGTAAATATCTTTCCAGCCGGTAAACTGTTCATCAAGTGGTTCAACAGTCACAATATCATTATAAATATAACTTGATTTATCCAAAATGCCGCTACTGGTTGTTATGTCAATCGGGGTTAAATTAATGACATCATAGGAAGCCATGTAAATCATATCCGGTTCAATCAATGTGAGTTCTATCCAAGATACAAACTGCATGCCAGGCTTCGTCGGATATTCCCCTTTATATGTTGGTATATCGCCTTCCAATAAATAGTCATAATCCAAAACTGCGTTATTGGTATCCAAAAACAAGGCAACCAATTCACTGCTTTCCTTATAAACAACGGTAATGTTCGTATCAAAAGTGATAATGAACTGATGTACGCTGACTGATAGGATTTCATCATCATAAATGAATAAGACTAACGATTTGTCTTCATAGCCTTCAATCGTGTTAAAGTCAATTTCAACGGTATCACCGTATGCATAAACCTCATTAGCAGTTATTGTTTGGATTTCATCCTCACTAGAAATGATGGTTAAGGTTAATGTGTAATCGCCATCAATCGTCTTGATTTCCGGATTAAGAATCAATGGCAAAATGAAAAAGATTGCAGTTGAGATTAACGTTACTAATGCGATGATGCCGATTAATAAAATCTGGTTCTTTTTCAATGCAGGTTGCCTCTTTTTTGGTGAATGGGTTTTATTTTTCAATTATATTGAAAGATACATTATTATATTATATCAAAAAACCTCCGAAAATGAGTAACTATTTTGGAGGTTTTGATGCTAGTTTTTTGATTTATTTTACTCGAATATACGCTACTTTATCTTCGTTTTTAACTTCAAATTCTTTAAACGCTTTAAAGAAATTAAGTGCCTTTAATTTAGAGCCATAGTTAATTGGGTCAAACCCAGGATACTTCTTTCTTAACTGATTGGCAACTGCACTCCAATAAGCCCAGCCATCATCTTCTAAATTATCATCAATGATTTTCTTTAAATCTTTAACAATCGTTTCAATCTTGGTAATTAAGGAACTGCCATTTAATTCTGCTTTACCTTTTCTTGGTTGTATTTCATCTAAGATTTTATCTAGATAATAAAATCTTTCATATGAGTTAACTAAAACCTCTGGTGTTTTAGATTCACCCATACCAATTAAATACATATCATCTTCTTTAAGCCTAATGATTAGTTTTGTAAAATCAGAATCAGATGATGCGATACAGAAGCCATTGACTTTGCCGGAATATAAAATATCCATGGCATCAATAACCAGTGTAAAATCAGAAACATCGCCTTTATTAGAAAGATTGGCATATTGCTGAACAAATGTTAAACTGTATTTTTCGGCTTTTGATTTCCATGTCTTTAATCGTTCCTGTGACCAATCGCCATAAATTCTGGCATTGGTTATTTTTCCATGTTTGTTTGCCTCACCAATAATAATATCTAAATACATTGGCGAAATATTATCAGCATCAATTAATAACGCCAGTAAATAATCTCTTTCAGTCATCGGTGTTCTCCTATGAAGAATAATGCCAATACGCCTTGACCAGTATGTGAACCAATAACCGGACCAATCATATTGATGACCAATTCTTCTATCTCAAATTTTTCTTTAATCAAACTTGCAAGCGTGTTTGCTGCTTCTTCATCATTACCATGACCAATAAATACTGTTTGTTTGCCAGGTTTAGCTGTTTTTACCATTTCTTCAAACAATGCTTTAATCGCACGTTTTCTACCAATTGCTTTATGTCTTGGAACTAATTTACCTTCATTGTTTGTATGAAGTACTGGTTTAATGTTTGCCAGTTTTGCCACAAAACCAGCAACTTTAGATACTCTACCACCGCGAACTAAATGCCCTACATCATCGACTGTAAACCAGTGTGCAATTTGTGGAATAAGCTCCTCAGCATATTTAGCTGTTTCTTCAATTGATTTGCTGGTTGCTGCATATTTGGCAGTTAAGGAAACAAGCATACCTTCGCCTAATGAAGCTGATTTGGTATCAATCAATAAGATTGTGCGTTCTGGAAATTGTGTTCTTAAGTCTTCCACTGCAATTCTGGCGCTATTAAATGTGCCTGATAATGCGCTGGAAAAAGCCAAGATTAAGATATTCTTTCCTTCTTTTAGAACTGGTGTTAAGACATCAACATACTCCTCTGGATTGACTTGAGAAGTCGTTGGCTGCGCACCAGCACTGACGGCATCATAAAACACTTTTGGATCTAACTCTCTGGCATCTAGGTAATTTGTATATGCTTTGCCATTCAAATTGAATTTGAGTGGTAAAACGATCAAACCCAAGTTCTTTGCCAAATCTGCAGGCAAATCGGTGGTTGAGTCTGTAACAATAACAAACTTACTCATAATGTAAACTCCTTCAATTTATTTTTATTAAATTTTTTCGATACTTTGTTTAACGCTTTTGAAATGTTTGGACATCTGTTTGTTGCATTATGGGTATCACTAGCAATTAAATCAACTAACCCTTCGTTAATCAGTTTCAATGCTGTCTTTTTTACTTTTGGACCATCTATGCCTAAAATAGCATCAGCATTGACCTGAATTAAAGAACCATCTTTTCTGATATTTCTAATATCGTCGATTGTGAGATATTCGTATCTTTCTGCATGCGCTAAAATCGGTTGAAATTCTTTCGTAACTAAATTGTACAAAACATCGACAATTGGTTCTACTCTTTTAACCGAAAATTCAATCAATATATAGTTTGTATTTTTGAAAACGTATTTACGATAATCGGTTTTCTCAAACGGATTATACTTTACTTCTGCACCGAGATACAAAGTCATTTCCGGCAAGTGCGTTTTTACGTATGCTTGAAAATCATTGAATCGATCTAAATATTCTTTTGAAGAAACTTTTTGCACACTGTTTTGAACATGTGGTGTTAAAACAACCTTAGTTATGCCTTGTTCTAACTCCATTTTTAGCATTGCTAATGCTTCTTCATTTGTTTTTGCCCCATCATCTACACCAGGCAATATATGCGTGTGCATATCAATCATTAATTACTCACCTTGATCTTTTGCATCGGGTTTAGAGGTTGTGTAGCCGTAGCCATATCCATAAGTATATGAATAAAGCTCGTTTTCTTTAATATCGACTTGGGTAAAGACAATACCAATAACATTGACTTTACTTTGTTTCAACGTATTGATTGCTTCATTAATAACTGCTTTTTTAGCTTCGTTTTGTGCAACAACAAAAACAACACCATCTGCAAGTCTAGAAATGTATAAGGCATCAGATACTGCAATAATCGGTGGTGAATCTAAAATCACATAGTCAAATTCTTCTCTAAGTCTAGCAATCAAATCTTTGAGTTTCTGTGCTTCTAGGACGTTTACAACAGCTGTTGTTCTTTCACCAGAAACGATATAGTGGATATTTAGTTTTTCAGAATAGTTAACCAATTCTTTATACTCGATTTTGCCTGCAAGATAATCAGTAACACCATTTTCGTTTGGTGCTTTAAAAACGCGATTGATTTTAGGTTTTCTCAAGTCTAAATCGACAACAACGACTTTTTTACCTTTTTTACCAATTAAGTAGGCAATGTTTGAAACAAACGTTGTTTTTCCAGAACCAGCAAGTGACGAAGTGAATTCAATGACTTTAAAATTGCCGTCAATATTGACATATTCAAGGTTAACCAATGACTTTTGAAATGCTTCAGCAACATAAGAAAGTGGTTGCTCGTGAGAAATAACATAATCGTATTCTGCAGTACGTTCTTTTTGAAATAGTTTGCGTCTTCTCATTATCGTTTTCTCTCCTTAACTTCAAATTCCGGAATGACACCAATGACTTGAATGCCAGTACCTGCCTCCAACTGTTCTTTTGTCATATAGGCATTATTGAATAACTGTTTAGTAAGTGCCAAGACAACACCAAATACCGCACCACCAATCGCACCAACAATAATGAAAAGAATTTTATTTGGCGAATCATCTTCAGGAATGCCTGCTTCTGATAATTCAACAAATTTGTTTTTAAATAATTCGACATCAGTTGAAATGACTACAGCAGTGACTGCAGCAGCCATCACTTGTGCAAAGTCTTCATTCGTTGATGTGAAACTGATGCGAATGATAAATGAGGTGTTGGTTGATGCCACAGAAATGCCACTTTTGATTTGTCTGTTTGACATCTTGTTTAATAGTGTTACATGTTCTGGGTCAGTAATTAAACCAGATATTCTGACATTATTCACGATGTTATCGCTTTTTACAAATTCAGTCGCCGATTGAATCAATCTTTGTGTATCTAGAAAATTTACACCACCATCTTCTCCCCCAGATGATAATGGAACTTGAACTAAAACCTCACTTGTTGATTTGTATTGATCTGGTACAAATGTAAAGACAAAGATTGCAGCGCCAATTGCTGCAATTAATGTAAATATCGTAATCAATATCCAGTTAACTCTGATGATTCTAAATGCGTCGGATAAATTGATACCCGACTCTTCTTGATTTTGTTGTTCAAAATCCATAACCTATCTCCTTTGGTAGTGCATAATCGTTAAATTTATTATAACATATTGTTATATTAAAGGCTAAATAATTCAATTACCTCATCAATATCCTTTTTGATCATCTCTAGTGAGTCAATCCAAAAGGCTTTATCTGTGATGTCTATGCCCATTGATTTGGCAACAACCTCAGCATCTTCTTTTGTTGTTAATGCAAGTAAGTCATCGTAACTCTTTAAGAACTTTTCTTTGTCTTTAAGGTACTGTGCATACAGTCCTTTGCCAAACAACAATCCAAATGCATATGGGAAGTTATAGAAGTTTAAACCGGCACTATAATAATGTCCTTTAACTAACCACATATATGGATGTAATTGTTCATGATCTAAACCATCCGTATATGCTTCTTTTTGTGCAGTTAGCATCCATGCTTTCATTTCGTTTTTAGATATTGGTCGGTTGGCAGATTCCAATACTTTCGTTTCAAATGCGTATCTTGATAAGATATCGATGATTACCTGAGTATCGCCTTGCAGACCAATTTCTAAAATAGACAATCTATCTTTTGGTTCAGTAAATTGCGTTAATAAATACTCGTTCATGACTGTCTCACAGAAGATACTTGCAGTTTCTGCCAAAGGCATTGGATAACTCCAATGCAGCGGTTTATTGTGTTTAATAATATCACCGTGATAGCCATGACCCAGTTCATGTGCAAGTGTTGAAATACTATCAAGTGCACCAGTAAAGTTCAGCATGATTCGTGACTGCCCAAGTTGTGGCTGATTTGAACAAAAAGCACCGCCTCTTTTACCTTTTTTAGGGTAGACATCAATCCAATCATTATCAAACGTGCGTTTAGCAAAACCACCTAGTTTTTCTGAGTAAGAATTAAATGCCTTTAAAACCATGTCTTGTGCTTCTTCATAAGTATATGTTTTGTTTAGTTTTCCTACTGGGGCAAACATATCATACCAAGGCAATCCATTTTTGTGTCCTAAATATTTCGCCTTCGCTTTTAGGTATCTTGCAAAATGCGGTCGGTATTCCTTCATTGCTTCAATCATTGCATTTAATGTTTCCTTCTTTAAACGCGATTGAACAAGTGTTTTATCAAGCGCTGACTCATAACCACGAAGTTCCATCATGGTATTGACTTCACGCTTGATATTGGTTAATGCAAGGGCAACAAAATCATCAACCTTTTCATATGCTGACAATTCTTTTTCATATGCTTCTTTTCTAAGTTTTTGATCGTGGTCATACGCTAAATTTCTGACCTCAGAAAATGAAAGTTCTTTACCGGCAACCTCAATCATTAAATTTGCAGTCGCTAGATTTTGAATTTGTCCCCATGAACGAGATGACAATTCTGATAGTTTCGCATAAAGCACTTCTTCTTGTTCAGAGAGTAAATGCGTTGCTTCTTGCTGACTTCTTTTAAGACCCGTCAAATAATGCTTAATCTGTTCAGATTCTTTTGCCAGTTCATCTAAGTTGACGGTTGCCAAATATCTGTCGTATTTCACAGATGGTGCCGTTAATGCTCTCATGATAGCAGAGAGCTTTGACATATATCCAAGCGCTTCATTGTTGGTTACATCAGTTGCAGAGGTTAGACTGGCAAATGACATCAGTGTTCTAAATAATACTGTAATTTCTTCATCAAACTTTAATGCGCCTTCAATATATGCCTTATCTGTTCCTTTTTTCTCATTTAAAAATAAAACATAGTCATTAACCAGTTCAGTTAATTTTTGAATATCAGATTGATATTTTTCATCAAATCCTAAATATAAATCATTTAAATTCCAAGTTGTTCCCATCTTAATTACCTGCTTTCAGTTCAAATATTAAATCTCTAATTTCCATTGCTTTTTCAAAATCTAAATCTTTTGCTGCCTGCTTCATTAATACTTCTAATCGCTTAATCTCTTTTTCTGCTTCTTTCTTAGAAAGCTGCAGGAGTTTACCATCATTATCAATAACCTCGCCTTTAATCGAGATGTTATCTCTAATGTCTTTGACTACCTGGTAAGGTTCAGTACCATACTTGTCATTAAATGCTTGCTGGATGGTTCGGCGCCTATTTGTTTCATCAATCGCTAGTTGCATTGCATCTGATATTTTATCGGCATACATGATGACTTTACCATTTAAGTTTCTAGCTGCTCTACCCATTGTCTGAATTAATGATCTTTCGCTGCGCAAGAATCCTTGTTTATCAGCGTCAAGAATTGCAACCAAACTAACCTCCGGTAAATCAAGTCCTTCCCTAAGTAAGTTAATACCGACTAATACATCATATTTACCTAATCTTAAATCCCTTAGGATTGCTGTTCTTTGTAGCGCTTTAACCTCACTATGAAGATATGCAACCTTTAAACCTAACTCTTTAAAGTGTGTCGTTAAATCTTCACTCATGCGAATGGTTAAGGTCGTAACCAACGTTCTTTCATTTGCTTCAATCCGCTTTTTAATCTCAAAGAACAAATCATCAATTTGACCCATTGATTTCCTGATTTCAATTTCTGGATCCAACAAATATGTTGGTCTGATGATTTGTTGAATAACTGGTAAATTACGCTCTAATTCATATGGTCCAGGCGTTGCTGATAAATAAATTATTTTATCGCGTCTTTTTTCAAATTCGTCAAACTTAAGTGGCCTATTATCTAGTGCCGAAGGTAATCTGAAACCGTAGTTGACTAAATTTTCTTTTCTGGATCTATCACCAAAGTACATCCCTTTAACTTGAGGAATTGTTGCATGTGATTCATCAACAATCAGTAAATAGTCATCACCGAAGAAATCCATTAGGGTCGCCGGTGTCTCACCGGCATCCCTTAATGAAATATGTCTTGAATAGTTTTCAATGCCAGAGGTAAATCCAATTTCTTCTAGCATTTCAATATCGTATTTCGTACGCATTTCAATGCGTTGTGCTTCTAAGAGTTGATTTTGGGATTGAAAGTGATGGATTTGTTCCTGAAGTTCATTTTTAATTCTTCTAATACTCTCCTTCATCTTTTCTGGGTTTGCCATAAAGAGCGTTGCCGGGAAAATGGTAGTGAACGTTTGTCTTTCTTTGGATATGCCAGTTAAGACATCAAAAATAACAATCTCTTCAATCTCATCACCAAAGAATGTTACGCGAATACCGCTTTCTCTTTCATTCGAAGGAATGATTTCAACAGAGTCCCCTCTGACTCTAAAAGTTCCACGATGAAAATCAATATCATTTCTTTGATATTGAAGTTCAACGAGTTTATTTAGTAGTGTGTTTCTGCCATATTCTTCGCCAACTCTTAAAAAGATAGTGGCGTTTTTATAATCATCAGGATCCCCAATACCATAGATACATGAAACGGAGGCAACAACAATGACATCTTCTCTTGAAAGAAGCGATGCCACTGCACTATGTCTTAATTCATCGATTTCATCATTGATTGATGAATCCTTTTCAATATAGGTATCACTAGATACAACATAAGCTTCTGGTTGATAGTAATCATAGTAAGAAATGAAAAATTCAACTCTATTTTCTGGGAAAAATGATTTTAACTCTCCGTAAAGTTGACCAGCAAGTGTTTTATTATGTGCTAAAACTAAAGTCTTTTTACCGAGGGTTGCAATCATATGTGCCATAGTAAAAGTCTTACCAGTACCAGTTGCACCAAGTAAAATTTGTTCCTTCTTGCCTTTAATAAAGTTTTCCTTTAGTTCTTCAATGGCAGTAATCTGATCGCCTTTGGGTTCATATGGTGCGACTAATTTAAACATTTGGCGTGCTCCTTACTTTTCGTGCTTTTCATATCTATACTTAGATTAACCTATAATGTCTTCAAATTAATCGTAATGCTTTGAAAGAATTCTTTACTCCATAGATTTAATGCTTTTAAATCCTTAATAAATGGTGTTACATCACTTATGGCTTCTTTATAATCAATTCTCCCAAATCGTTCAAATAAAATTCGAATGAGGCTTTCTTTGGTCAATTCAAATTCGCTATCAATGAAACCAGATTGAACTAACCTTGATTTTAAATGCTCTAAATTAACAGCGGTACCCTTTGATAAGTAAAATACATAATCGTATAAATCTCTACCCTTTACTCTATGCTTCCAAGTTCTACAAATCACCGCATGTATTTTACCGGCAAATAATGATGGCATATCATACATTCTTACTTGATATGGATACGGCAGCAACCCAAACTTGTATTCTGTTGTGGCAAATGCCGGTGGATTGATATCAATTTCAAACTTTATTTTAATTGCTTCGTTATGAACAATTTTATTGTATGCATCATCTTTTGGAAAAAAGTGTAAGAAATGTTCTTTAGTGTTTCCTTTAATAAATGCTGATTTTATATTAGAATCAATCACCTTTTCTTTTGTTTCTATTGATAGATTTAGTCCTAACGCATTCACTTCATTATGAAGTGCTGGTAAATACTTATCTAGATTAAAATCTGGATCACTTTCCATCAAAGTAAAGTCTAAATCTTCTGAAAATCTATCTAGTCCATGAAAAATACGTAATGCCGTCCCACCATAAAATGATGCTACTTTAAAAAAATCTGTTCTTGCAAATCCAGATAATACAATTTCTTGAATAACTTCTTTAATAGCATTCTTTTTATCTTCAATTGAATTGGTTTCATACTTTTCAAGCATTTGTTCAATGACTTTCATGATTTTCCTTTCTGCTTTATTAAATTTACCAGTAATCTAAGATTCTTTGATTTATACTTGGTTGCAAGAAACACTAATCTTTCTTTGTTTAGATGATTAAAATCATCTTCATTAATCCTTAAATCTTCAAATAACATGATTTTTAATTCCTTTAGATTGTTTAAAGGTTTTAAACTATACAATTTATCACAGAGCGCTTTTTCTTTGGATGCAATATGATATACATAACCATCTTCTTCAATGACATTAATATCATATGGAAATACCTCTTTTGGTACATCTCTGTATATAAAGGTTCCAAAACGGGTCACATATGTTTTTGATTTTCTTTTATTGTAGGTTGCAGAAATATATGTATAAACTGCTTCTGGTATTAAATTATAATACGCTAAAGCATAATCAAAAGATAAGTAAGATGGTCCATAAATTAAGATTGCCAAATAATATCCTGGTGTATTTTTGTCAGTCTCATATAAACCTTTGATGATTGGGATATATTTGCCGTCTTTAACCATTCTACTTATTTTGCCATTCACATGTGCATAGTTCTTATATTCATCTTGAAGTTGATCAATTGTTTTTATCATCTTATTTGCTCCATATAATTGTATTATATAACATTTATTGGAGCAAATCAACTAAAATAGTACTGGATTTCAACTTAAACACAACACTTTATTTCTTAATATCTCTCTAATTACACTTGAATAAATTTGATATCCATTCTTATTCAAGTGGATGCCATCTGCAGTATATGTTTCTTCCAAGAAACCATTTTTGTCTAATAAATCATTAAACTGATTAATAAATATTACACTATGATTATCACATAGTTCTTTAACTTTAGTGTTTATTTCTTTGTTTTGCCCGTTAGTTCTACCAGCAACATAGATTTTCTTATAAAGTTTATGTGCCTCACTGATGACTGGTGTGGTTGACAAATAGTAAATGGTTGTAAAAGGGAATTTTTCATTAATCTTATCAAACACTTTTTTTATATTTAATACGATTTCATCAACAGATGATTCTAATAGAACTAAATCATTTGAGCCAATTGAAATAAAGAGTTCTCTCGGATTTAGTTCATCTAATATATCATCAAATGCATCTAAAAGTGATTTGGTGGTTGCCCCTGCAACACCACGGTTGATGGCATTTGCTTCTGGTAAATAGGTCTTTATATCTAAATACTCAATCATCGAATCCCCTGCAAAAACAATCAACCCTTGAGCCGTTGATTTATTTTCTATTTTATATTTTTCAATGGTTTTTTTAGATAACTTAGCTATCATTTCTTTTAAGCCAAGCAGTTCCTGATAACTTAACTTCATGTCTTCATACACTACTCTCATATATTAAAATAATTATAACATGATATATATCAATAGATATATTTAGCGTTTATGAATATGTTATAATATACCTATGCCAAAAGAAGGAGGATAAACTTTTGAAGGAGTTTTATTTAGATAACCAGACGTTTATCATACAATTTAATCGTATTCCTTGTGACTCAGAAAGTAACATCTTAAACTCCAAGCCATTCTTTTTATTGTTAAAGAGATACCTTTCATATATTAAGCAACAAAAGAATCCTGAGTTCAAATGGATAACCAAATTAGATCCACAAGATATCTTGTCTTTATATAAGGCTTTATTAGTATGGGACTATAAAGATGTAACCAAAACACTAGATATTATCTCAGGTGAAGATCATCGTAACAGTTTCTATCTTTTTACCGAAAGTTTTTATGACTACTGGCGTAGATTAGAACGTTATGGTTTTTTTGGTCGCGGTCGTTTTGATGATGATCAATCAACCAATCAAAGACTGATTGATCATTCAGATTTGTTTTCTAACCTCGTTTTAAAACTTTACCGAACCATTACTCAAAAAATCATTAGCAGAACCTATAACTTGCTGCGTCAGCTTCCGGCTGGAACACAGGCAAATCTTGCTTTAGTAACAAATCCTTGGACGTATAATTCCCCATATACCAAATTACCTGAACAACGATTCATTTCAGGACTTTTAATTAGACCGCCATTAATGATCTATTCTAAAATGAATACCAGAACCGGCATGTTTCAACCGATTGACCATAATCCGTTAGAGCAAATTGAGTTAAATAAAAATAACTATGTCGTTTCTGCATTAAAGATTGGTCCATTTCTTGCATATGTTTATACCCACCACAAATTTTTAAAATATGCCGTTACTTTAGGATCACTTTTTGAAGCAGCATCATTCCATGAATTTAAAGATAAAAAGCCAGATTTGATTTATGTTTTTGGTATTAAGGAAGACGCTTATGACGGTGTTTATCATTACGATACAAAAAATGATATCATGATTGGTTTTGTATCACTTAATGATAAAAACGACTACTTCGGCTATGTTAAAAAGATGTTGTTAACTCTTTATAACACCAAGATGCTAAACGAACAAAAACTGCCAATCCATGGTGCCATGTTCAAATTAACACTAAGCAGCGGTCTTACCAAGAATGTCGTTATTATTGGCGATAGCGGTGCCGGAAAATCAGAAACGATTGAATCCTTAAGACTCGTTGGAAAAGACTTGGTTAGTGGCATAGACATCGTCTATGACGATATGGGTACCTTCTACTACCATAATAAAAACATTGTCAGCAGTGGTTCTGAGATTGGCGCATTTGTTAGACTAGATGATTTGGATCAAGGCTATGCGTACAGACAAATCGATAGAGCTGTCTTCTTAAATCCAAATAGAATCAATGCTAGAGTCGTCCTGCCTGCAGCCAACTACGATTTCATTATGAAAAAGCATTCAGTTGATTTAGTTTTATATGCCAACAATTATGATGAAGAAAAATCCGGTTTAGATATCTCAGATGATCTTGAATTGATGATTGAAGTATTTGAAAAAGGAATGCGCCGCGCTAAAGGCACAACCTCAGAGGTCGGTATGACAGAAACTTATTTTGCCAATCCGTTTGGACCGGCACAGCATCAGGATCTTACAAGACCACTGGTTAGAGAATACTTCTCGAAACTGTTTGATGCAAAAATTCCGGTTGGCGTCATATATACGAAGCTTGCTATTGACGGCTTTGAACAAAAAGGACCACAAGAAGCTGCAACAAAATTATTAGAATATTTAACTAAAAAATAATGAAACGACTGACTTTCTTAAATAATTGGAGAAGGTCAGTTTTTATTTATAGAATATTACCGATAAGTAATATTGTTCATTTATTCGGTGGTGTTTCTTGTTAAATATCAAAATTATTACCGAAAGGGAATATTTGTCACTATTCACTTTCTTTTCGTACAAATCATGTTATAATATTACCGAGAGGTAATAATTTATGAATTCTAAAACATTTGGACAAAAGATAAAGGAACAAAGAAAAAAAATAGGTCTAACTCAAGCATATGTTGCCGCTTTAGCACATACTGGTATACGCTTTATCAGTGATCTAGAAAATGGTAAGGAAACCGTACAATTAGAAAAAGCATTACTGATTGCAAAAATACTAAGCATGAAGGTGACACTAGAATGAATAAGCGTATTTTAAGAGTATACTTACACACCAACTATATTGGTGATTTGATTGAAGAAAATGGAAAAAAGTTAAGTTTCAAATATGATGGTAGTGCAAAAAACACACTTTCTTTGTCTATGCCAATTAGAGACGAAACATATACTGATAATGTTGTAAGACCTTATTTCGAAAACTTATTACCTGAAGGTGATATCTTAAAGTTAATTGCGAGTACTTACGGTGTGTCCGATACGAACCCATTTTCATTATTAAAAGTTATTGGTGAGGATTGTGCTGGAGCAGTGCATTTGCTAACAAAAGACACAAGCATTCAAGAGAATATGCCTAAAATGCTATCAGATAATGAATTTCAAAACATCATTGTAAATAATGCTTCTTCTACGCCTTATTACCAACGAGGTATGCGTTTATCACTAGCAGGTGCTCAAAATAAAATCACATTAATACGATCTAATAGTCATTTCTATATCCCAAACTTCAATTTTCCTTCTTCTCATATTATTAAATTTGATAATCCAGCATATCCAAGTTTACTTGTTAATGAAATGTTTTGCACAAACCTTGCTAAAGAGATGAAACTGCCTATATCTGATACGCATTATGAAACTTTAGCATCCAAACCATATTTATTAATAGAACGTTACGATAGGGAAAAAGAAAATGGAAAAATGAAAAGAATCCATCAAGAGGATTTTTGCCAAATACTAAGTATCAGATCATCTAATAAATATCAACAAGAAGGTGGTCCCAGTTTTTTAAACATTGTCAATGCCATAAACAAGTATAGTAGTTTCCCGGCACGTGAGATTGTTTTACTAGCTCAAATATCTATATTTAATTATTTGATTGGCAACTGTGATTATCATGCTAAAAACCTATCAATGCTGCATAAGAATAATCTTTATCAATTATCGCCATTTTATGATTTGGTATCTACAATGATTATGCAAGACTTAGATACTGGAATGGCGATGTCAATTAATAAAAAACATGAGATTTCAAAGATTACAACGGAAGATTTCATCAAAGAATTTAATACTTGGGGATTAAATGGGAAAAATATTTTAAAATTGGTTTTGAATGACTTTAAAAAAATCAAAGAGACTGCAGAAAAATTAAGTTTAAATGAAACATACAAAAAACACAGTGAATCGATTCATTCAATCATAAAATTTATCGACACACAATGGAGTAGATTATCAAATTGAATTAAAGAGGCTGATATCAAAATCGATATCAGCCTTTGTTTTATTCCTTCTTAGGTTTAATTAAATACTTCGTATAATCTTCTTTAGTTACTTGTCTGCTTCTCGCTATTGCAAAGCCATTATCTGGAATGTCTTTAGTCACGGTTGACCCTGCTGCAATAAATACATTGCTACCGACATTGATTGGAGCAATCAAGTTCGTATTACATCCAATGAATGCATTATCGCCAATAATTGTCTGATGTTTATTGACACCATCATAATTAACAGTAACGCTGCCGCAACCAAAGTTGACATTTTCACCAACAATTGCATCGCCTATATATGCAAGATGCGATGCCTTAGTTCCTTTGCCGGTTTTAGATTTTTTAATTTCAACAAAGTTACCAATTCTGTTGTGTTCACCAATATCTGCATGATCTCTTAAATGAGCAAATGGACCAATGACTGTTTCTGCTCTGACAATACTATTATAGATTAAGCTATGCTTGACATTAACATTTTCATGAATTTCAGAATTATGAATTTCAGTGTTTGGTCCAACAACTGCACCTGATTTAATGACTGTTTCCCCGGTGATGGTTGTATTTGGATTGATGGTAACGCCTGATTCAATTTTTACGTTATGACCGATGGTTATCGTTTCAGGGTTAATCATTGAAACACCATTAATCATATGTTCTTTATTAATGTATTCTCTTAAGTATTTTTCAGCAATGCTAATTGAATAAAGATCGTTGACTCCCATCACTAGGCTATTGTTTTTAACAGTGTAGGTTCCTACTTTATAATCTTTTTTCATTAAAGAAATCATATCGGTAATATAGTATTCGCCTTTGGTATTTTCTTTACCCAATTGATCAAGTAAATTAAAAAACTTCTGATTGTTTACAATATAAATGCCGGTATTGATTTCTTTAATCGTTTTTTGATATTCATTGGCATCATTATCTTCAATGATGCCTTGAATGGCACCTTGCTGATTTCTGATGATTCTGCCGTAACTCTTTGGATTATCATAGATTGCTGTTACAACCGTTAAATCATTGCCATTGTCTTCATGTGCGGTAAACATTTTATTAATGTCTTTATACCAAATCAAAGGCACATCACCAGGCATAATGAAAGTATTGCCTTCTAGTTTTGATAAGATCGGTGCTGCTTGCATTGCAGCATGTCCTGTACCTAATTGTTCTTCTTGGTAGATGTATTTAACTTGTTTTTTTAATAAATCTTCCACGATCTCACGTTTATAACCCAACACTAAATAGGTTTCATCAACAACACTATTTCTAATATTTTCGACAATATATTCAATCATTGGTTTTCTTAAAATCGGAAATGCCACCTTTGGAATTTCTGATTTCATTCGTGTCCCTTTACCAGCTGCAAGAACTAACGCATAATTTTTCATATTACAAAGCCCCTAACTCTGAAATTTTATTGACCAATAAATCCATATTTTTATTTAATTTTGTTTCATCTTGACAACTTATTGTAACACGAATAAGCGGTTCTGTTCCACTAGCTCTTACTAAAAGCAATGAATCATTGCCTAAATCTTCTTTGACTACTTTGAGTAAATCAATAATTGCTTGTTCAGATAATACTGTTTTACTGACGTTTTTAATGTTGACCATTTTTTGTGGGTAGATAACAACATCGCTCGTATAAGCTGCAAGTGATGTATTGTTTTCCGCTAAAATCTTAATCAGATATATACCAGCAAATAATCCATCTCCTGATGGCAGTAAATCATTGATGATGATATGATCGCTATTTTCGCCGCCAATCGTATAGCTATTGGTAACAATCTCATGAGAAACATATTTATCACCAACCGGAGTCAATACTGTTTTAATACCTAATTTCTTAAATGATTTAAGGATTCCTGGATTGCTCATTTGGGTTAAGACAACAGTGTCTTTGTTGAGCTTTCCTTTGCTTTTTAGGTATTTTGCAATGGTATAGACGATTATATCGCCATCAAAAACATGTCCGTTCTTATCAACCACCAAAAGTCTGTCGCCATCGCCATCAAAGCTTAAACCAATATCACTACCAGTTTCTAGTACTTTATTTTTGATGGCATCCATATGCGTTGATCCGACACCAAGATTAATATTAAGTCCATTTGGAATATTGCCTATTTGATAGGTTTGATCCAAGTGTGATTCCATGATACGCTTTGAAATCTTATATGTTGCACCATTTGCTGAATCATAGGCAACACTTAAATTGGTTTTCGGAATAGCTAGTTTTTTATAGATTTGGGTATAAAGTTCTTCTACTTCATCAGTGACTTTAATTACACCAAAATCAAATGCCGTTTCAATCTTTTCATCATCAATAAAGGACTCCAAAGAAAACTCTTCTTCATCAAGCATCTTATAGCCTGATTTAAATATTTTAATACCATTATCTGTATATGGATTATGACTGGCTGTAATCATTACGGCGATTATTTTGTAGACCTTGGAATAATAAGCAAGCATTGGCGTTGAAACAACACCAGCAATTTTGACATTAACTCCTGCTGTTGCAGCACCAAAAGCAACACCATAAATAAGCATTTCTGATGATAGTCTAGTGTCCCCACCGATGATGATTTCTTTTGGTCCAAAGGCTTTAGCGATTGCTTGTCCTACTTTAAATGCGAGCTTCGCATTTAAATAATCAAAAGCAGCACCTCTGATACCATCAGTACCGAAATATTTTTTATTCATGAATTACCTCTGACTTTATTCGACTGTAACACTCTTGGCAAGATTTCTTGGTTTATCAATATCATAACCTAAATTCAGTGCAGCATAATAAGCAATAAGTTGAGTTGGTACAACCATCAATAGTGGTGTTAAAAGTGGATAAACGTCATCTAAAATGATATCGTCGCCTTTTTGTTTAAGGGATTCCAAAGTAACAACAATCGGTATTGCACCTCTTGATTTCACCTCATGTAAATTAGATCTCGTATTTAAATTAATCAATTCACTAGAAATCAAGGCAATAACTGGTGTACCTTCTTCAATTAAGGCAATCGTACCGTGCTTCAGTTCTCCTGCAGCAAACCCTTCGGTATGAATATAGGATATTTCTTTTAATTTTAAGGCAGCTTCTAATGCAGTGGCATAGTCAATACCTCTACCAATATAGAAAGCATGTGATTTCTTAAGATATTTTGTAACTAACGCATCTAATCCTTGTTGGTTTGACAAGAAGTTTTCAATTGCCGATGCCACTTTAGATAACTCCAGTTTAAGATCAAAGTCTTTACTGGATAATTCGTATGCTAAGATAGCCAGCACACTAACTTGTGCAATATATGCCTTGGTTGATGCAACAGCAATTTCTGGACCTGCAAAGATTTCTAGGGCATAATCTGATTCTCTTGCTAGTGTCGATGTAATGACATTGGTAACAGTAAGTGTTTTATGATTATCGTGTCTTAAACCAGTTAAACATGCACGAAGATCTGCTGTTTCACCACTTTGAGAAATCAAAATGAAAAACGGATTTGAGTCCAGTACCGGTCTTTGATATGCAAACTCTGATGCAATATGTACTTCAACCGGTTTATTTAAAAGCGATTCAAATATTCTTTTAGCAACTAATCCTGCATGCATCGATGTACCTGCTGCAAGAATATAAATTCTGTTGCTGGACTGAATCGTTTTTAACAGTGACTTGTTTAAATTGATTTCATAATTGTCAAAGTACTTTGAAAGAATTGTTCTAATGACGCCTGGCTGTTCATTGATCTCTTTTAACATGAAATGATCATAGTTGCCTTTATTGGCAGAGGCAACATCTATTTTTAATGGTTGAAACTTAATTTTTAATGGTTGGTAATCGTAGTTATAAAGTTTGATTTCGTTTTTGCCGCATACAACAAACGTTTTATCTTCAATGACAAAATATTCAGTTGCATAACCAGCAAGTGCTAAAACATCCGATGTAACTGTCACACCATTGGAATCTCTACCTACCAATAATGGTGGTTTATCTTTGGCAGCATAAATGTTATCAGGATTTTGTGCATCAACGATTAAAAGTGCATATGAACCTTTAAGCAGTTTAAGTGTCGTTAAAATGGCATTTTCAACATTCATGTATGTTGAAAAGCCTTCGATTAAATGTGCAATGACTTCAGTATCGGTTTCGCTGACAAAATGATTATTTTTAAGATATTGTTCTTTTAATTGCAGATAGTTTTCAATGACACCGTTATGGACAATAATAAAACGACCCGATTGAGATTTTTGTGGGTGCGCATTAATATTGTTTACTTTTCCATGGGTTGCCCATCTCGTATGACCAATACCGACATTTGAAAGTATACGATGTGTTGTTTTACTTAATATAGATACTCGACCAATATCTTTGAAAACATCAAACAACTGATTAGTTTTATTAAATACAGCTAATCCTGCTGAGTCATAACCACGATATTCTAGTCGCTCAAGTCCATTGATAATGATGTCTCGTGCATTGTTTTTTCCGATATAACCTACAATTCCACACATTATAGTTAATCTCCTAAATTAATATACCACACAGCTTTATAGAAAAGCAAAAACATTGGGTTTATTTTAAATATCTAATGTCAATTATATCATATTTTTAGTTTTTAAAAATACATAGAACCTAGCCGCTTCTTACATTCAAAATCGCTTCAAGAGTCTCTTGATCTGTAGAATAAAAAAACCTGCTAATCTATAATATATTCTTCTCAATAATGAAAATCTTTTGAGGTGCTTGTTATAGATATTTTTCTTCGCTTCATGCAAAACTTTATAGGGCTTTTTGGAAAGACCTTTATCAGAGTCGCGATATGCTGTACCATTCTTATATGTGCATATGAACTTGCACGTCTGCGCCAATCTCAACAGTAACTCATAATCTTCAAACAATGATAAAGACTGATTGTATCCTTGATTCAATTTCAAAAGACTGGTATTGATACAGTAATCTCTCATTAAATAAATTGATTGATAAAGCCCAATCATTAATCTATGATGAATATTACCTTCTAAAAATCCTTCACTCTTTTTAAGGTTGTTTTCTTTTAAAATGCCATCTTTATCTACAAATTTAGTTACAGAATATACAACAATTTTATCATCAGATTCATTGATAATATTCATTTCATTCGTGATTTTTTCAGTATCGAAATAGAAATCATCGGCATCTAAAAAAGTTACATAATCACCCTTGCAAAAACTCAGTCCGCTATTTCTTGCATGACTAACACCTCTATTATGCTCCAGAAATATAGGCACAACTCTTGGATCCCAATCAGAAATCTCTTTAATAATAATCACTGAATCATCAGTGGACTTATCATCAACAATAATGACTTCTTTGATATTTTGATATGACTGACTAATAACACTTCTAACACATTGTCGTAAGTATTTTGAATTATTGTAATTTGGTATTACAATTGAAACACTTTTTAACGCATTCATTTTATATCACCTTAATTAACTTAAGAATTCTTCTAGTTTGTACCATAAAATTCTTTTCTTTTAATATAAAATCTCTTGCTTTACAGCCCTTTTCACTCAATTCACTACTTGATAATGAGGTGATTTTCTTAAAGATTGTAGCTATGTTATCAATATTGGAACTACCAATATCTATAATATAGTCGAAATATTCCTCAGGAATACCAGACAGTCTAAATGATAATACAGGCTTACCAACCAACATATATTCAATAATCTTTGATGGGAAACTATACTTGGAATTTGTTTCAATTGGAAGTCTCATATTTACTAATATTGTTGATTTTAATTCTAACTCTAATAGTTTTTGTTTATCTACATAACCAAAAAAAATTATTCTTTTATCTATTTTTGATATTCTTTCAATTTCTGCCGACAACTTTCCAGTTCCTGCAATCCATAACTCATATTCCTTTTCTTCGATTTTTGAAAATGCATCGAGCAATAATTTGAGTCCGTAATCTTCCTCTAAAATACCAGCATACATTATAATTTTCTTTGAATCATTTGGTTGAGTAACCAACTTTAAAGAATAATCTTCAGGTTTTATTAATCCCTCCATCAGAATATAATCATCATTTTTCAATCCTAAAAAATCAACCATATGCTTCGCGTATAAAACATAGTAATCTACATTTTTCATATACTTTTTTATTATCTTCCAGTCAATTGATTTTAAAAACCTCTTAAATTTTGACTGTTGCAAATCCATATACAATGGTAAATCGGGAACTATTAAAACAATTTTTGCATATGGTAATTTCTTTTTAATGTGTTTTGTCGCAATCATTGTATGAGAACCCATTGCATAAATAAATACAGTAACATCAGAATCTTTGTTATGTCTAATCCATTTTTTTACCGCTTTTCCCATTGAAATATTTCTTGATAATTTATTCAAATATGGAATATTTATTATACTAATGATTGAATTACTATTAAGATTATCGTCAGTCCACCAATATTTTTTGATAAAAATCTTTTTATACTTTGGAAATGTTGGAACTATTAGATTATTTATTGAATCCATGTTCAAAGAGAGATTTTTTTCAATCCCAGATATAATACTTTCTTGTGATTTATATCCCGACATTAAGAAACCACCATTCTTAACAACTTGCGTTTCTAAATGCTTATCTAGTTTATTCCCTAACCAAAGATATTTCATCTTTACATCCTCATCTATTTGATATAACTTTAAATTCTTCCCTTAAAATATCAATAACCGATGGATAATAACTACATAGATTACTAAGTTGTTTATAATACAATTTTTCGTTTTGATCATTGATTGTTGTTAAACTGTTGACTTGAGAATCCTTAATATAGTATAGGTTAAACGAATTATGATTCACCACATTAATTTTATAGAATTTGAGTATGCACATAAACCAAAACCATAAGTCATCATTTGTTGGTGCAATCATCATAAAAATGTTTTCATTTGTGACATCATCATGCAGGCATCCCGGAGGATACAGTACCCCTCCAACACCGGTTTGCTGGTGTAAGAAACTCGGATATTGATACGTATTATTTACTATGGTATCAGATCGTTCAAGGTTATTATCTTTAAAATGCATCTTTGCTGCTCTTAAACAATGAACTGAGTCTTGCGATTTTTGCCATGCACAGTACAATTTCTTAAGCCATTTTCTCGGATAGTATACATCATCATCAGCAGTTACTAATATATCATTTGGATATAATTTCAATGCAGGTATAAGTTTTTTATAGGATTTTACATCGTTTGTCCATTTTATATCCAATCCGTTTTTTTTCATTTTCAAAAGAGTTTTAGGTAAATTAAGTTCAAAATCGGGAAACTGTTCTTTTGCTAACCATAATATCACTTTATCGGGCTTAACAGTTTGATTTAATAATGTTTTGATGCATAGATGAACATATCGTATTCTTGCTGGAAACGACGTTAAGGTAACAATAAGTTTTTGAGATCTCTCAGTTTTTGTTACACCCTTACCATATAGTGGTGTAATATGCAGTTTAAACTTCATAAACTTATAGCGCATGTATTCTAGCAATGCTCTAATAGTTCCCCGAAAACCTTTATTTTTAATTTTGTTGAAAATGCTATTTAGTCTCATAGTTTATTGTTACCATCAATTCTTAACTTCAACTCTGTCATGATTTGCTTGATTTCAGAATTCAAATCCTCCATTTTGACTGAGTTTAATATGTATCTTCTAACAAAACTATCCATTTTTCCCGACATAACGATAGGTTTAACATCTACTTCAGATAGTAAAGAGAAAATGCAAGTATGCATTCTAGGTGATATTACTAATTCGCTAGAAGAAATTAAATCAAACATACCATTTATATCTTTATAATTTGCAACGTCTACTGTTGCATTATACTTTTCATATGCATATGATTTAAAATCAATAGCAGTTTCTAAATCACTTCTATCTGCGTAAATAACGGTGACAATGCTATATTTATCTTGTAATTGATGATACTCTGTGAACAGTTTATCATAGTATTCACTTTTGCTTTTAACATCAATATTTTTGTGTTTCTGAATTCTGCTATACTTTGTTATGCCTAGAAGAGCCCTATTCTTTTTATTCTTTAAATCGCCTTTTGCTGCTAAACTAAAAACAATATCAGGTATCAAGACACTACTAATATTAAAGTTCTTCTTTATATTGACAATTGACGCACTATCACGAACATAACTGAAATCGATAAATCTCAAAGCCTTTTTGAGTAATAGCTTATCCCAGAGCGAATAATTATCAGTCACACCAACACCAAAAAGAACCACTTTAGTATCCCTGTTTGCTTTTTTAGCCTTTTTAATCCACGTGTTAATCGCTACTGGAAAAATCGTATTAGATTGTATTAATTCACCACCGCCAATAATGATTGCTGAAAAATTATGTTCTGTCAAAATAGAGAACATTGGATTATTATTCTTGCTCCAACGCAATCTTGTTTTAAAATTTGAGATCCATTTAGGTATTTTACTTTTTGGTTTATCATTCGTATTCTTAATCGTTGAATCGTAAAAATCTCTGCCATCATGTTGTTGTGTTAAATCTTTTAATACAACCTCAAAATCAACATTTTCAAATGCATTTTTCATAGCTATTCCAATAGCTTGATCGCCTAGATTGCTACTATACGCACAATTTAAGATTAGAACCTTACTCATTTTTTTGATACCTTTCTATACTTTAGCATATTAATAAATACTTCGTTTTTGAATACAAATGATAAGAAAACGTAGATTATCAAACCAATTATAGCTTGAAACAATAAACTCATAATATTATTGATTACAATTGCTGAATCTAATAGGTATTTAACCATGAAAACCGAACATGCCATTACTATTGCTAAAAACGTTGTAGGAAGAACATCCATTAGTTGCTCTTTGTAAGAATAGTTTATCACTTTTGTATTAGGATACATATTTATAATAAAATTGATAAATACTTCAATAGCAAACCCTATAGCTATATAAATGGGACTATCAAAAACTATAACTGTGATTATAAGAATACTGAATCCAATAATGTTCTTTATTATTGATAGTTTTAGATTGATTTCGCTTTTCCCTAATGCCTTGTATACTTGCAAATTTGCAGTCGTTATGGGTTGTAGTAAGAAAGCTAAACACATAATTCGCATATATGGAACAATGGGCAACCATTTATCTGTCAATATTACAGATGTAAAATCTTCAGCCACTACGAATAATCCCATCATGAATGGATATAGAAAATAAATGCTTATTTTCATGAGTTTTCTAGTGGTTTCTTTAACGACTGATAAGTTTTCCTGATTATTCGAAAGTGCAGGAAATAGAACCTTTGTGATAGATGTATTTATATTTCCCACAATCAGTTTAGGAAATTGTAATCCCTTATTATAATAGGCTAAGTCTTCAATATTATACTTTGACCCAATTGATAATCCTCTAACATCCTCACTTAACGTATTTAAAATATCTACAACTAAGATTTTCCATCCAAATCCAAACAGAGATTTCATGCTTTCAATTGAAAATTTTAGTTTTGGAATAAATTTCTGTACTATCAATAGTATAATAGTTGTAATAATGCCGACAGATAGTTGTTGCACAACCAATGACCATACACCATAACCAAGATAGGCACAGAATATTCCTAAAATTGAAGACACTATAATTGCTCCAAAGGATACATAAAACAACTTTCTAAATTGCATTTTCTTTTCGAGAATAGAAAATTGAACCGAGTTAATACCACCAATTGGTAGCATCAGTCCTAATACCTTCAAAATTCCGTCCAATTCTGGATTATCATAAAAGTCTGATATAAATGGAGCAATTAAAAATAATGCAACATATAGCACTAGTCCCATAATAGTAGAGAATATTAGTGTTGTGGAATAATCAATATCGGTAGCATGTTTTTTTTGTATTATTGCTTTTCCAAAACCACCCAACACAAAAACATTCAAGAAATTTATTATAATTGTGACCACTGATATGATACCATAGTGTTCGGGCAATAAAAGTCTCGCCAAAATAATAGTTAATAATAAACTTAAACCTTGCGAAAACATCCTCTCTGAGTATGTCCATATAATGCCTTTGTATATGCTCCTATTTAAATGATCATTACTATTCATAGTTCGTAGCTTTCTTTTATACTCTTGAAAATCATTTTATGTTTATTATACTTTGTCTTTCCTGATAGTTTGCTTAATATCATATAATTCATACTATTTAACACATTAATAGGTTCAATGATTATACATTTTATTTTTTTGTTTAGAACCGCAGCCAATGCTGCCCTATGTTTTCCATCATAAATGTAATACTTACTATCTACCTTATAAATGATTATAGGATCATACTCTTCACGCAACATCTCTTCTTTTCTATTATTAAATACCTCCAAAAAGTATGTATCATTTTCAATATATGATATGATTGAATTTCGCTCATCAAGTGTTCCATTAATCATTTTATCAATATACTCTGAGTGTTGCCAATCTTCACCGAGATGCATTTTTTTCATAAAATCAAAATGTGGGGATTTAGATAATGGTGTACCTAATAAAGTGTGTTTATCGTTAAGAAAGTCAATTCCCAAATACAAATCAGTTGTCAAAACATTATTATTTATTATGTAATTGGAAAATTTGTGTTTTTCACTAGGAAAATATGGGAAATTTAGAACTTTAAATCCATTCTTATTTTCGTATATTTTGATTGTATTCATTTTTGAATATATCTTATTAACGATTCTGTTATAAAAAATCATAATTCTTCTAAAAAAATTAACTTTTCTCATATAGTTCTCCAACTAATTTTGGGTGGAAATCATCTATATTATCATACGCTAACTTCTGAAGCTGTTTTGAGTTTTCACCATTTGCTAAATTCAAATACAATGAACTGTTTCCCATAAACAAAAACAGATAATAATGAATATCCCCACTTAATCCATGCGTTAAGTACATTAAAAAAATCATAATAATCATTAACACGGCATATCTATTACCTGTTTTTATTCCTTTGAAAAGAATGCCTAGTGGTATTATTATTGCTAGTATAAATCCCATATATCCGTAAGATATCAAGAGGTCTATAAATAGCGAATGTACATAAGACGTATTGATAAGTACACTTTCATTAATAATCCTATTTGAGATACCTGGACCAACACCAAACAATATTCCAGTAATTCCACTTCTATTTACCATGAAATTGTGATAGAATTGCCAAATCTCGTCTCTCCCATTAAATCCCTCGGTATTAGCAAATAAAGCATCAAAATCTATAAGATTGTTTGATGCAATAATATAAAACACTGGTATACTAAGCAATAAAATTACTCCCATGAAACGTTTTTTCTTTGTATACATTAGTGCCATTAGTATAAAGACAGTTATGTACGCAATTATTGCTGATCTAGACTGTGATAAAAATAGTAAAATTACTAGCGAAATCATACATATAATTAAAAATAGTGATATTTTTTTCTTTGTAAAAAACTTTATAGATAATAAAAACAAAACTACTAAAACACTATCGGCAAATTCTTTTTTGTTTCCATCAAAAGTGAGTCTACTGTATACAAAAATTGCGTCAGCAATAAATAATTGAATAACTACAATTACAACAATTGTTCCAAAACCTATAAGCAAGGCGGTATTTAATTCATCAAATTCTTTTTTGAATAATTTTCTTGAACTCATGAAAAAATATAATGATAAAAGCATTATATAAACAATCAAAGTGTTAAAATTTGTTTGGTATCCTATAATGAATGATATGATTGCTGAAATCATTATAAGGATTAAATGAATCATACTTTTATGCGTAACATGATTATTTTTTTTTATCATATCTATTGCATGAGATACAAAGATAATAATTATCGAAGAAATCAAAAACATTGCGCTTGCATCAGCAACCAGAGGTAAAAAAACTAAATACATTGAAGTTAGAATGATTGGTTTTCTAATATAAAACAATGCGAATAGTGTAATGGTTGCAAATGATAAAATCTCATTTCCTATAAAATATAGAGTTATACTTGTAATTCCTGCCAATAGGTATAGTATTACATTTCCTTTATTTGTCATAGGTTTACTTTTCACCAAATTTAAACATAAAGTTTTCAATATCTAAAAACTGAATTGCATTTTCTCGTATCCATTCGTCAGATCTATCCCACCATTTAAATCTTAACAAAAAATCGATTTGTTTTTCACTGAATCTATATCCAATATGCTTCGCTGGTATTCCTCCAACAATAGCATAATCTTCAACATCATTAGTAACAATTGCGCCAGGTAATACAATCGCACCATTACCTATTTTGATTCCAGAGTTTATTCTAACATCACTTGCAATCCAAACATCATTACCTATTTCTACCATATAGGATGAAGCTGATTCTAGGTACCTGAATTCCTCATAATATTGCTTGTTAGCATATGTTTTTGTAGAATAATGTCTTTTAGCATAAAAAGCGGGATGCACTGAAACAAAAACACTGGTAGGATGATTTCCAAATAATATTTTTACATTTGATGCAATGCAACTATATTTTCCAATTTTGCAGTAAAATAACGATGTATTCGATCCAACGTATGTCATTGAGCCTACAAAACATCTATGTATTCTTGAAAATCGTCCGATTGATCTAGAAGACTCGAATTTACTTTTTGTAACTCTTGAAAGCAAATAGCCATCTATAAGTTGTCTAATTTTTCTCATTTTTAGCACTCATATGTTTAATTCCTCGTTTTCGCTAAATTGAATAACGCCATACTCACTGACAACTAATTTTTTTTATTTTTAGTATGATATCAATGACTTGTTTTGATAATTCTAGATTCAGAAACATTAATGAATATTTGACCACAGTCAATCGTTTTTGATGAATTCATCAACATATTCGTTGTTAAGTTGTTTCCCTTAGGAACTAAACTCTATAATAAATTTGTAATATGTCATGATTTTACCACATATGATGGTGATAATATATATTATCTACCATCTTTTCTCTAACTTTTATTCAATGAGTTTAGCAACTTCTTGATGACACACTCAATATAAATTAAAGGTACTTCAATTTCCAGATTATTAATCCGAATCAATAGTTCGCTGGTTATTTTATGTGAGCAAGTTGTTGCTCTTTTGTTACAATTTTGTTTACACCATTGTATCACCACTACTTACATATTTATACTGTTCTGCATTATGTAGCGATACTAATTAAGAATTAACTGATCCTTGATGAAAAAAATGATGTAATCGTGTGAAATAATCATTAAAGGAAAATTAAAAAAGCGATTATTTTATCCTTAGATTGTATGGCGACATTTCTTTAGGATAAAATGCTCGCTTTTGTGGCTTAAGGAATATCAAATGAATCAATCAAGAGTATGTCCCAAATGTGGAGAATATCAAATTCTAGTTAAAAATACTATAAATAAAGATGTAAATACAAACACTTTCATAGAACATTTTTTTAATGAAACACTAACTAGATTCTTACACTTAATCGATTACTTCTTTACGCAGTTTATTGGATACATGATTAGTTCCTATCACAGCAATCTCAAACGTTATTTATTAATATGTGTGGGATGCAGCATTTTCATTGTTTGAAAATACTATTTACTACTTAGATGTGCCTTAATAATGCTACAAATCAATACGACATCTTTCTTTTTTAAGTATGGATGCATCGGTAATGAAAGCACTGTATCGCATAACGCAATCGTGTTTTTATTATCAATTTCGTAGCTAATATTAAAGGCTAACTGTTTATGCATAGGTTTAGGATAGTAAATTAAACTTGGAATACTATTAGATAGCAATAAGGCTTGTAGCGAGTCTCTTTCTTGCTTACTTCTTAATCTGATTGTGTATTGTGCATAACTAGAAATATATCCTTCTGGAATTACTGGCACTTCAACAACACCTAATAATTCTTGATTGTACATCTTGGCAACTTCAATAACATCGTTTAATTCATGATTGGTAAATATTGTCAATTTAACATTTAAAACTGCAGCTTGAATTGTATCTAACCTAGAATTCATACCTATTCTAACATTATCATACTTATGACTTCCTTTACCATGAAATTTGTATGATCTTAATAGTGCATTCATTTCATCATCATTCGTAAAAATAGCACCCCCATCTCCATAGCAACCTAATGGTTTTGCAGGAAAAAATGAAGTAATAGCGGCATCACCAAAACTACAGGCAACTTTACCATTAATACTGCCACCAAATCCTTGCGCGCCATCTTCTAAAACTAATAAATTATACTTTTTAGCTATACGCTCTATCTCATCATAGTTGGCTGGTAGTCCAAATAGATCAACTGGTATGATAACCTTTGGCTTTAGCTTGCCTTCACTAATAATTTGGTTGATTTTTATTTCCAAATCTTGAGGATCCATATTAAATGTTTCCTTTTTAACATCAACAAAAATCGGAGTAGCCTGTTCATATGAGACCACCTCACCTGTCGCAAAAAAGGTAAAATCTGGAATAAAAACAGCATCACCCGCCTTGATCCCCCAAGACATTAAAACAAGCGTTAGAGCATCTGTTCCGTTTGCACAAGTGATGCAATGTTTTACACCCACATATTTTGCAAGTCTTTCCTCAAGAATTTCGACCTCTTTACCACCAATAAAGTCGCCTCGAGTCATTACCTTTTCAACAGCGAGATCAATCTCTTTTTTATATGTCAAGTATTGTGTTTTTAAATCTCTAAATTCCATGTTTTATTCCTCGATTTTTCGCAGTGTTTCTTTCGCTATATTGCCAAATTCATCAACCCAACCTACTTGTTTTGCTGGAACTCCAACCATCAGTGCAAAATCAGGTACATCCTTAGTGACCACGGATCCTGCACCAATCATTGCCCATTTTCCTATCTTTATGCCACATACGATTGTTGCATTCGCACCGATTGTTGCACCATACTTAACCAGTGTTTTAAGATACTTATCGCTACCTTTAGGATATTTGCTCCTTGGTGTTAAGTCGTTTGTAAAAACCATCGATGGTCCGCAAAAAACGAAATCCTCAATTTCAACACCTTCATAAATTGATACATTGTTTTGAATTTTGACATGATTGCCAATTTTAACACCATTACCAATATTAACGTTTTGTCCCAACGAACAGTTTTCACCAATCATTGCGCCACTTTGGACATGGGAAAAATGCCAAACTTTTGTCCCTTTACCAATAGACACATTATCATCTATATATGAACTTTCATGTACAAAATATTCCATCATTCAAATTTCCTTTTAAAATCAATCGTTGAAAAATCTTTAAGTGGTAATTTTACGCTTCTCCCATCTTTGGCTGATTTATAGATTGCTAACACCAATTCAAGAGCCCTTCTTCCATCCTCAGCTGTCACATATGGTTCTCTATCTTCTTTAATCGCATCGATGACATCTTTATATAGCGGATTATGTCCGAAGCCATAGATTGTTGGAGGGTTTTCGTGATACTTTTCTTTAATTTCGGTTGGATTGTCTAACCCATCATTAAATAGCCACTCTTCAATGATATTTACAGATTTACCACCAGCTTTTACAGTCCCCTTCTCGCCAAAAATATAAAGTGTTTCTTCGAGGTTTTTAGGAAATACATTGGTTGTTCCCTCAATCACACCATATGATCCATTTTTGAACTTAATCAATGCCAACCCCAAATCCTCTGTTTCAATAAATGAGTGATTCAGATTATCACTATATGCGAATACCTCATCAATTTCATTCCCCATCATCCATCTTAATAAGTCGATATTATGTATACACTGATTCATAAGTGCACCACCGTCTTGTTCCCAAGTACCTCTCCATGGTGCTTGAGTGTAATAATCTTGTCCCCTATTCCATCTAATATGTGCAGTACCGTGGAATAATCTACCAAATCTATTTTTCTCCACTGCTTCTCTAATTTTTCGTATTGATTTATTGAATCTATTTTGGTGACAAGCACTCACAACAACATGATATTCTTTGGAAAGTTTTATGATTTCATCAACATCTTTGAGTGATAAAGCAATTGGTTTTTCAATAATCAAATTGATTCCATATTTTATGCAATACTTGGCGATTTCAGCGTGATTACCACTTTCCGTCGCTATAGCGATTAAATCTGGTCTTTCGTTTTTTACCATCTCTTTATAGTCATGATAAATCTTGCTTGTCCCATTTAAATTATAATCAATTAAATGTTGTTTTGCTTTATCAATTTCAAGGTCACACAGACCAACAATTTCCAAATCATTGTTCATTGCCGCAGTCACATGATTTGGGGATATTCTCCCGCAACCAATTAATGCATATTTTAATTTCATAACAATCTCTCCAATTCTAGAGCAATTCTATATTTTCTCTATTTGTGACTTTTTTCATGGCATTTTTTGTATCAAAGATAAATCTCGAATGCTTTTGCACAAAATCGTAATCAACATTTGTATGTGCAGCCGTAATCATAACTAAGTCTGCTGACTCTAACAATTCCTTAGTTAATGTTTTTTCACCAAACTTTTGTTTCCCGTGTTCTTTATACTCGAAAATATACGGGTCGAAATATTTCACATTTGCCCCCAACTTTTCCAGTTCGTTGATAACATTGATCGCTGGGCTTTCTCTATAATCATCAATGTCTTGCTTGTATGCCACACCTAATATCAATACCGTTGAACCATTCAAGGATTTTCTAAATTGATTCAATATCTTTGAACCTCTTTCAACACAATACTCTGGCATTCTATCATTAATCATCATTGAAGATTCAATCATTGATGTATGAAATCCAAACTCTCTTGCTTTCCAAGAAAGATAATACGGATCTAGTGGAATACAGTGACCACCTAAACCGGGTCCTGGATAAAACGCTTGAAACCCATATGGTTTACTTTTGGCTGCATCAATAACTTCCCAAATATTGATTCCCATTTTATGACATAACATAGCGAGTTCATTTACCAAACCAATATTGATATTTCTATAAGTATTCTCAAGTATTTTTTCCATTTCAGCAATTGCTGGACTAGAAACTGTGTGCACATCACTATCTAGAACAGCGCGATAAACTGCTGCAATAACTTCTGTTGCATCTTTGCCAATTGCCCCAACTACTTTTGGTGTATTCTTAGTTTTATAAATTAAGTTGCCTGGATCAACACGTTCTGGTGAAAATCCTAGATAGAAGTCTTTTTCACATTCTAGACCAGATACTTTTTCTAGAATTGGCTTTAAAAGTCCTTCGGTGGTACCTGGATATGTTGTCGATTCTAAAACAACAATTACTCCTTTTTTCATATACTTCGCAATCGCTTTGGCTGATGCTTCAATGTAACTGGTATCAGGTTGTTGATATTGATCTAATGGTGTCGGTACACATATGGCTATAAAATCCACATCTTTAATAAAAGAAAAATCACTAGTCGCTGATAATATACCTGATTTAACAATTGACTCTAAATCTTCGTCAACCACATCTCCAATATAGTTCTTGCCTGCATTGACCATATCTACTTTTTCTTTTTGTATATCAAAACCAATAGTACGAAAACCAGCCTTTGCCTTTTCAACAGCAAGTGGTAAACCGACATAACCTAAGCCAATGACACCTATTCTTAGTTCTCTTGTGGCTAGTTTTTTTAGCAGTTCATCTTTCATTTTTTTTCACTTCCTTTTTCGTTATTGCTTAAAAATTCATTGATGATTTCTTTAATGTCTTTAAAATAAATCGTGCAAACTAATATAATCACTACTATCATAATTGTAAGATTGATGAATAGATTATCAACATATATTCCTATTGTTGCAAAACCAACAAACAACATAGTAACTATAAATAGTTTTAATAGTCTATAATCGACCTTAAACAAAAGATTTGATATATATATTCTCGTTCCTAAGAAAAACAGAAAAGTAATAGCCGTAGCAATCGCAGCACCTAGACCACCCAGTGGTGGCACTAAGAGCATATTGGCAACAAGACTTGCAATCAATGTAACAACAGCGACTATTAGGTGATATTGCGTTTTCTTCTTAAAATTAATACCGATGACCATTGATTCTGAAATTGTGTAGAAAACTGGAAAAAAAGTTAAAAACGGAATCATACTAGCTGCAAAAAAGTATTCTGGAGCCAATAAGTTAATTAAAACATCTTTTAACCCGATAATGCCAACACCGATAATGAGCATAACGATTGTAATTAAAGACGCCATCATGCGAAAAAATCTTTTATCGTCGGGATTGTTTTCATAATGCTCGAAATATATTGGCACCAAAAATGTTGATATCATCGCCTGTACAATTCCAACTAAGGCAACAATTTTGAAAGCTGCTGAATATAGTCCGAGTTCATGGTAACCATGATATTCTTTGATGAAAAATTTATCAATTGATTCAAAAGCTATTGTCATGCCCATTGCAACCATGAATGGTATTGAGTATTTGATAATTGTCTCAGATGAAGTTGACAAGTTTTTGGGGTTATTAATATCTTTCAACGATTGACTATCAGATATCACTGATATGACTGTAGAAACAACTACAGCAAC
>CAZIZJ010000002.1:0-26380 GCA_964543675.1 uncultured Acholeplasma sp.
ATGTTGAATTAATATTGCTTATTGGTAAAAAAGTTGACATTACCGGTGTTAGAGGCGCATTTAATGGACTACAACAAATTACAAACTATTCATTTGAGGAATTTGGTACTGGTGGAACAGCTCCAGCGGCACTAGATTTAAGTACAATCGAAACATGGAATGCAGCATCATTACTACCTTATCAAGCACAATTTGTATCTGCACAAAATCTTAAGGTATCAGGTATTACTGCAAACACATTTGGTAATGTGGATTTAACATTATTAGATGAAATTTCAGGAAACACCATTAGATTCTTCTGGGATTCTAGAGTTGCACTTGACAGTTCAACGTTTATCGCAGGATTGGTTGTTGGTAATTACGTATCATTTAATAACGGATTACTTGGTTGGGCGAACAATGCACCACTGATTACGATTACTAAAGCAGAACAAGCTGTTGCAGGTGTTGCCCCAACACTAACTGATGAACAAAAAGCTAACTTAGACAGAAATGCATTAACATTACCAGCAGAAGCGTCAGAAGATTTAACACTACCTACAGCAGGTGCTAATGGTACAACAATATCTTGGGATTCAAGTCATCCAGAAGTTATTTCTATCGCAGGTGTTGTTGTTTTACCTGAGGAGGACACAACAGTTACATTAACTGCAACAATATCAATCGGTTCAGTAGAATTGACAAAAGAATTTGATGTTTTAGTTAAAGCCGAAGTCTTAGTACCAACTGGTGGAACAGTAACACTTGCATACCCTGGTGGATCATCAACAAATATGGTTGCTGGAAATAATGCAGCAGCACTTGGATTAAATCCATCACTATTCACAGTAACAAGTACTGAAAGAGAAACTAATCCACTACACATTGGTTTAAATACAGCAGGACAACTTAGACTTTACGGTAGTACAGAAGGTAACGGAAACATATTGACTGTGACTATTGCAGCTGGTTACGAAATCACTGAGGTTGAAATTGTCTTTGGAACTTCACAAGCAAATTCTGCAGCATCAATATCATTTGGTGAAGCAGCAGCTACAGCAATTGAGAATTTCACAGATGCAACAGAAACATACGATGAATTAAGTGTTTCTACATTCGCAATTAAGAATACAACGACAGGTTCATCTGCACAAGTTTGGATTTTGTCAATTAAGATCACATATGTTCCAGTTGAAGAAGTACCAACTGGTGGTACTGCAACGCTCGCATACCCTGGTGGATCAACAACAAATATGGTTGCTGGAAATAATGCAGCAGCACTTGGATTAAATCCATCACTATTCACAGTAACAAGTACTGAAAGAGAAACTAATCCACTACACATTGGTTTAAATACAGCAGGACAACTTAGACTTTACGGTAGTACAGAAGGTAACGGAAACATATTGACTGTGACTATTGCAGCTGGTTACGAAATCACTGAGGTTGAAATTGTCTTTGGAACTTCACAAGCAAATTCTGCAGCATCAATATCATTTGGTGAAGCAGCAGCTACAGCAATTGAGAATTTCACAGATGCAACAGAAACATACGATGAATTAAGTGTTTCTACATTCGCAATTAAGAATACAACGACAGGTTCATCTGCACAAGTTTGGATTTTATCAATCGAGATTACATATGCTCCGGTTGAAGAAGAATAATCAATAAACGAAACGAGACAAGAAGGAGTGCTTAAAAACACTCCTTTTTTCTTACATCAAAATATGAGTATACGATGACTTCAATTTGATAAAAAGCCCTTAATCAGTTATAATAAATACGCGTCATACTTTACTAAGTATGAAAGAAAGATTAATTATGACAAGACATTGGTTATTTATTGCAATCTATATCTTCTTTATCGGTGGCATTACATTTTTAGTAGCAACCTATAGTGCAGCAGAAAAGGTTGTTTCATTTTTAGGCGATCAAAAAGAAGAACTTCAAAACGATAATTTGAAATTACTATCAGCAGCCGTTGTTGCCAACAGAAATGATGGAACGGAAGCCTACATCAAAATCGAGCCACTCTATCAGGAGCATTTTCAAAGTAATACCGCTGAAATTGAAGTATATATTTATGCACTGGTTGAATTTCAAGGTAACAGTGGAAATAATTCAGTCGCAATTCTACTAAAAAATTTAGATGTAGGTATTGTAGATGTCACTTTAGATGAAGACGAGTATACCATTATTCAGGCAGAGATTGAATTTAACCAGGTGGTAACCATTGGTCAAACATCCAGACAGGTATTCAAGGAAACATTCATTACAGTATTTGATGATTCAACAAAATTGATTTTGTTCAACTATGACATGTTATCTGCACCAACCGATATTGACATTAAAAGAATTTCTATTACCTATAAATTGGATACCGGACCTGAAATTTTGTTTGTTGATTTAAATAATCCGACATATGCAGCCGTTACAGCAAACGATTTATTTGATGAATTCTCGCAAGATAGAAGTCTTGTCAATCTAACAGCAGAACATATTGATATTTTAAATGTTTATGGATTAAGCAATTATGCAACCAACACCGATTTATATTATGATGCAACGCTGATTGATTTGTTGGAATCATATAATTACCATTACTTTATCAATATCAGCATTGAGGTCTTGATTCTCATACCAATTACGTATTTTGTATTCTTCCATGGAACGGTTATGGTCAAAGTAAGGGATAATAGAGCTAAGAAGAAAGCATTGGAAGCAAAAAAGATTGAAGAAATTGAAAAAGAGTATTTAAATAAAGGTAAGTAGAGGAAAAGAATATGAAAAAAATACTGACACTCATTATACTGGTTATTACAGCGCTGGCACTGATTGCCTGTGAGGAAGCAAGTACATCGCCAGTTGTCCTGTCAAAGCTTTATACAACAACCAGACAAGCAAATAATCTGATTGAGTTATATAATCCAACGGATAATGATATTGATTTAAGTAGCCATGCATTGAATTTCTATACCAATGGCTCACTCACTGTTTCTAGCACCATTCCATTAAGCGGCATCATTGAAGCCAACAGTTATTTTCTTATCGGAAGCGGCAATCATAATGTCAGTGAAGTGGAAGCATTGTTTGACTTCACCTATGAAACCGGATCATTGCCATATAACGGAAATGACGCGATTGAACTTGTTGTTGACGGCAATACCGTTGATTTGGTCGGTATGATTGGTTTGGATATTGATTTTTCTAGAAATCTAACGATGATTCGTTTGGGAGAAAAAGAAGACTATGAGCCAAGTTCAACCTTTGACATGTTTAATTTCGTGTACTATTTACCAGACATGTATCAATATTTAAAAAATGATGATCACGAAATCAAGACATTGACAGATTTATATGCTGGTCCAAGACTCGAAGAAAGATATTTGACCGAACTGACATATGTTGATCCAGAAAACAATCAACTAGGTGGTGGTGGTGCCGTCATCGTTACCAATAATAGCGTTGCTGACGGCGATACAGCTTTCTTTGCAGCAGGAAACGGATTTGGTGGTGGCTCTGTCAGATACTTCTATCTTAATACACCGGAGGTAGACGGTACGCATGTAAATGCCGAACCTTGGGGATATGTTGCAAGTAAATACAACAAAGAATATTTATTAAATAATCCAGGAAGCAAAGAAATACGACTACAATCACTTAAAGGCTATTCATTGACGGAAGGTTTTGGCAGATCACTAGCACTTGTTTGGATCAACGGCTATTTATCACAATTCCTCATTGTTGCAGAAGGACTGTCTGAGGATGTAGGTATGTCCTATAGTGCATATGATTTAGAAATGAGTTATAAAAACGTACCCTACTTAACCTATTTAAGATTTGCTGAACAAAGAGCTAAAATCAATGGTTGGGCAACTAAAGGGTTCCCATCCAATCCAAATGGCGAAAAATCTCCAGACTGGAACTATGATGCCAATAATGGCGCTGGTGCCTTATCAACAACCAATCCAGTTTGGACACCAAAGTTATTAATTCCTTGGGAATAATAAATAGAAAGGTTTTATTTCTTAAGGAATAAGACCTTTTATTATGCTTAACCGATACTTTTGTTTATAAATATGTTATACTGATATATTCTAAAAACATATGAGGTTACGATATGATAAAGAACATATTGAAGAAAATTAAACAGTATCAAACAATCATTATTCACAGACATTTACGACCTGATTTAGACGCGTTTGGCTCACAGCTAGGACTTAAAGAAATACTGCAAATAAATTTCCCTAGAAAAGATATCTATGTTGTTGGCGATATGGCAGACTACCCATTTAGTGTGCTCATGGATGAAGTAGACGATAGAATGTACCAAGAGGCACTTGTCTTTATTCTAGATACATCAGATCAAAAATTAGTATCTGATGCAAGATATCTTTTAGGCAAAGAATTAATTATTATTGACCATCATTTAAATGATACCAATTTAAAACCTAATATCTTTTATAAAAGAGAGGAATGGGTATCCTGTAGTGAAATCATTGCTGATTTCGCTTTGACACACAAATTGAAACTAGACAAAATTGCTGCGAGTCATTTGTTAGCCGGTATCATTGGTGATTCAGGCAGATTCAATTATGTGACAAGAGATAATGCATCCCATGCATTTTATATCGCCAGTGAATTAATGAAATACAAAGTTGACATCAAAGATATTTATGATTTCTTATATGTTGAACCACTGGCTAAAAGACAGGGTAGAGCATTATTTGCAGATTTCAAATTAACTGATCACTTTGTTGCCTACCGGTTTAACGATAGAGAACTGATTGAAAAATCTGGATTTGATTTCTTTACCGTTTCAAGAGGAATGATTGGTGGCATGGCAGGCATTAAAGAAGTACCTATTTGGGCAAACTTTACGGAAAGTGAAACGGGTGAAGTGGTTGCAGAATTAAGAAGCCGTTCGATTTCAATTGTCGACATTGCCAAAAAATATGGTGGTGGAGGACATGCCAATGCTTGTGGTGCAACATTGCAAGGTTGGAGCGATGCACAAAAAATGATTAACGAACTAGATGAAAGGGCAAGAACACATGAACTTAAAAACAATTTATCTTAAGATTAAACAATATAACAAAATCATCATTTACGGACACATTCGTCCAGATGGCGATTGTTACGGGGCACAGTTTGGTTTAAAAAACATGATTCAAAATGCATTTCCCAATAAAGAGGTTTTCGTTACCGGCGAAGTATCTGAATACGTTTCTTTTGTAGGAACGCCAGATATTATCGTGCCATCTGATTTGCCGGATAATTTTTATAGCGAAGCGTTGTCGATTGTTGTTGATACAGCAACAGCCGATCGAGTTTCCAATCAAAAATTTAGACTAGGCAAAGAGGTGATTAAAATTGATCACCATATTCCGGTTGACCAATACGGTGATTATCAGTGGGTAGACACCAGCTTTCCTTCCTGTGCCCAAATGATGGCATACCTTTCAGTAAAGACAAAGAAATTTCCAATTACAAAGGCAGGAGCAACTGCCATGTATACTGGGATTTTAACTGATACCGGACGGTTTAAATACCGTGGTGTCACTGAGATGACCCATCAAATGGCCGGCATGCTGTTAACCAAAGGTGCAGATGTCGAAGAAATTGATAGAGCACTCTCAACAGAGACCCTTGATATGATTCGCTTTAAAGGCTTTGTCTACGGGAACTTTATAACAACCGAAAAAGGCTTTGTCTATTTAAAGATAACCAATCAAATTAGAGAAGAATTTGGTTTAACCTATGAAGAAGCAAGTTCGGTGGTCAATATGTTAGGTGGTATTGAAGGCTTTCCAATCTGGGGTCTATTTATTGAAGATGCTGATGTCGTTCGTGTGAGACTTCGCTCAAATGGACCGGACATCGATAAAGTAGCAAATCAGTTTAGAGGTGGAGGACATGCTAAAGCAAGTGGTGCCACACTAAACAACTGGCAGGAATTGGATGCATTGATTCAAGCCATACACAACGTATTGTAAAGGAGACAAACTATGAATTATTTAGTAGATATTCCAGAAGGATATAATCTGATTGCATCCTTTTTAACATGGGAACAATGGCTATTTATGATTATCATTCCAACAACAATCGTTTTCTCAATAACATTTTATGTTGGTATGGAAAGACAAAACGTTGGTAAGGCAGCTGGTATTTCAGCACACGTTTTAGTTGGATTATCAGCACTGATGATTGCTATTATGCAGCGCATCATGTTTTTCACACAGTATGGTGCAGGAGTCACTGATCCAGAGGGACAAAGATTGATTGCCCAGGTTGTTGCCGGTATTGGTTTTGTTGGTGCTGGTGTCATTATGAAAGATACGAATAATATTATCCACGGGATTACCACTGCTGCAACCATTTGGTTTTCTGCAATGCTAGGCTTAGTACTAGGTTCAGGATTTATTTGGGAAGGCTTGTTCTTTGGTATCTTTGTTGTCGCATTTATTACATTAAGAGATTTAAAGCGTGGATTCAATCCATTAAAGCCAAGTATCAATAGTGCAACCTCTAGATTAAAGAGAAGACCTAAAATTGAGATTGTTGGCAGTGATGAAGATTTATGACATTTGACACGATTGCTGCAATTGCAACCCCACTAGGTACTGCTGGACTTTCAGTCATCAGAATCAGTGGCGAGGATGCAATTAAATCAATTAACTTAATATTTAAAGGAAAAGACTTAAACAAAGTAAAAGGTCATACCTTAAACTACGGACACATTCTTAACGAGGATGGGTCTGTTTTGGATGAGGTAATGGTTGGTGTTTTTATTGCACCTAAATCTTTTACTAAAGAAAACGTCATTGAAATATCAACACATGGTGGTATTTTAATTACACAGAAAGTATTGGAGCGCATCTTGGAAACCGGTGTGCGTTTAGCAGAACCTGGTGAGTTTTCAAGAAGAGCCTATTTAAACGGAAGAATTGATTTGGTGCAGGCAGAAGCCATCATGGATATCATTCATGCAACCAATGAAAACGCGATTAAAGTAGCACATAGAGCTTTATCTAAAAAGACCTCTGGTTTAGTTGAAGGGTTAAAGTCAAAAGTACTGACTTTAATTGCACAAATTGAGGTTAACATTGACTATCCTGAATATGATGATGCCATCGTGATGAGCAAGGAAATCATCTATCCTAGAGTTATGGATTTGCTTGCAGAAATCGATGATATTTTGATTCATTCTAAAAAAACGCAGTTCATTAGAGAAGGAGTCAAAACGGTCATCGTAGGCCGTCCTAATGTTGGAAAATCTTCATTATTGAATGCACTTTTGGATGAAGATAGAGCAATCGTTTCTGATATTGAAGGAACAACCAGAGATACAATTGATGCCTACATCAATTTATCTGGCGTGACCTTGCAGCTAATTGATACAGCCGGTATTAGACAATCAACCGATTCTATCGAAAAAATCGGTGTTGAAAGAAGCTTGAAAGCAATCAATGAAGCTGATTTGGTACTACTTGTCTTGGACCTATCCAAGTCGCTGACCAAGGAAGATCAGATGCTCCTTGAACAAACCAAAAACCATCACCGAATAGTAATCGGCAATAAAAAGGATTTACCAAGATATTTAGAAATTGATACGGTTGTTGAAATCTCTTCACTACAAAAAGAAGGACTCAATCAATTAGAGAAAGAGATCTTAAAAACATTGCAGTTAGATAACTTACACGACAAGGATTTCAATTATCTTTCAAATGTACGTCATATACAAAAATTAAAGGAAGCCAAAGCATCACTTGAAAGTGTCATTCAGGCAATCCATTTGGATATGCCAGTTGATTTATATGCAACCGATTTAACGACAGCTTGGAACCTGCTTGGTGAAATATTAGGTAACAATCAGTATGGGGATTTATTAACTGAGTTGTTCTCTAAATTTTGTTTGGGAAAATAATCCACTTATATCATTTGATATGATATAATAGTTAAACAAATACGACAAGGAGAAAAAATAGTGAGTTATGTAGCACTTTATCGAACATATCGACCAAAATACTTTCATGAAGTTTATGGTCAAAAAGTCATTGTTCAAACACTACAAAATGCATTAGCGCATGAGAAGTTTGCTCATGCCTATATTTTCTCTGGTCCTAGAGGTACCGGTAAAACATCGATTGCAAAAATTGTTGCCAAAGCATTAAACTGCAGAACAGCACCCAGCAATGAACCTTGTGGACAATGTGATGTTTGTATCGGCATTGACAAGGGTGATGTTTCTGACGTCATTGAAATCGATGCTGCATCCAACAATGGCGTTGATGAAATTCGTGACTTAAGAGATAAAGTCAAATATGCGCCATCCGTCGGTAAATATAAAGTCTATATTATCGATGAAGTCCATATGTTAACTCCACAAGCATTCAACGCACTTTTAAAGACTTTGGAAGAACCGCCAAAATATGTTGTTTTCATTTTGGCAACAACCGAAGTGCATAAAGTACCAGCGACCATTTTATCGAGATGTCAGCGATTTGATTTCAAGAACATTGATACGGTAGATATTGAAAACAATTTAAAAAAGATTATCGACAAAGAAAAATTAAAGATTTCAGAAGATGCAATCTCAGCAATCGCATTAACCTCTGAAGGTGGTATGCGTGATGCTTTATCACTGCTTGATCAAGTTGTATCATTTAGCAACAACGAGATTACGGAAGATGATGTCTATAAAGTATCTGGTGGATTATCCAGAAGATTCATCAATGAACTTTTGAAAACCATTTTTCAAAGACAGCCTCAGAAATCACTTGATTTCTTGAATCAGGTGCTGTCAGACGGTAAAGATATTTCTAGAATGGTTTCAGATATTGTGTTAGCCTTAAGAGATGTCTTGCTGGATAAGATTAGGGACGAGATAAAATACCCCGAATTAAAACCGATTCCCACACAAATGATTTACACGTATTTGAATATTTTAAATGAACTGCAGCAAGAATTGAAATATACGACATCGAAACGTGCATACTTGGAACTTGCAGTGATTAAGATGATTAATCACGAAAGCATTAAATTCGTTGATTTGGAAGCTAAAATAGATGATTTGAATCGAGAGATAAAATCTTTAGAAGAAAAGATGAATCATCAACAAACCAAAAAAGAAGTGGTACAGGTGGCTCAAACAGTTTTACCACCAACAAACTTAAAACCACTAGTTACTGTTAAAGAGATTGAAGACATTTTAAATCAAGGCGACAGAGATAAAAAAGCACTCCTTAAAAAAGGATGGATTGCCTTAAAGGATTATGATGTACCGAATTTAAAAGGGGTTGCAGAGTTGTTGTCAGAGGGTTCGCTTGAAGCTGTTGGCAATGATCGAATGCTTTTGGTTTATGATGATCTTTTAACGGCACAGACGATGTTAAAAAAAGAAACAAAAGAAAAAGTCTTAAAAATCATCAATAGTAAAAGTACATTGATTAAAGACTATACCGTCATCATCAAACCAGACTGGATGATTTTAAAAGATGATTATGCATTTCAGTATAATGCAGGAACAACAAAACCTAAATTAAGAAATATTGACCTACATTTATATGAAATACCAGAAGGTGTAGAGTTTAAACAAGAAACAGAAGACCCACTAGTTGAGTTTGCAATAGAAAATTTTGGTAAAGATTTAGTGAAAGTAGAGGAATAAAATATGAATCCGAATATGTTAAACAAATTAAAGAAAATTCAAAAGCAGATGCAAGATGCCCAAGAGGCATTGGAATCTAGCGAATTTGTCGGTAAGGCATCTGGCGTTGCTGTCATTATGCAAGGCAGCAGACAAGTGATTGACGTAAAAATTGATCCGGAAGTATTGGATGAAGTAGAGCTGCTTCAGGATGCAATTCTTTTGGCTGTGAATGATGCATTATCTCAAATTGAAAAGACACAAGAAGAAACCATGGGACAGTTTACTGGCGGCATGGGTGGATTTGGTTTCTAATGTATCCCCAAGTCATTAGGGAGTTAATTGAAGATTTAAAGAAGCTTCCAGGAATCGGCGAAAAGACTGCAGAAAGACTAGCACTGCACATAACCGGGTGGGAACAGGACGATCTTCATCAGTTTGGTTCAAATCTATTATCGTTAAAGTCCAGAATCAAGTATTGTAAAACATGCGGACTATTAACTGATGGTGAAATTTGCCAAATATGCCTTGATCAGAACAGGGATCAATCAACGATTATGGTCGTTGCTGATTCAAAAGATGTTTACGCAATTGAACAAACCAATAATTTTTTTGGAAAATATCACGTACTAAATGGTATCATAGACTTTTCTAAAGGCATTGAACCAAAAGATTTAAACATTGAAACATTGAGTAAAAGATTAGATGATACCAAAGAAGTGATTATTGCTACCAACGGTACCGTCGAAGGTGAATTGACTGCACAATACTTGAAATCATTGTTTAAAGACCACGGGGTTGCCATTACCAGATTGGGTTATGGACTGCCAGTTGGTGCAGATTTGAAATATGCAGACCAATTAACATTGATTAAAGCAGTTGAAAACAGACAAAAATATTAATTTTTATTTTATTTTCAAAAAAGTGTTGCATTATGCTACACTTTAATATACAATATAGACGGTTTTTAGGAGGGTGTAAAATGGCTGATGGAAAATTGAATGATTTGTCCTTGTTAGACATCGTAGAAGAAATTCTTCAAAAGAATGCAGAGCCAGTCTCCATTTATGAGTTAATCGAGAATGCAGCAACAACCAAAGGACTAGATCCTGCTGATGTTGATGCAATGACACAACTATACATGGATATTACTTTAAGCGGACGATTCGTTTTTGTTGGTGATGACAAATGGGCATTAAAAGATGGACATTTAGAATTTTGGGATAAAGATGGATACGCGTTTATTCAACCAGATGATGTTGAAGAAGTTGAAGAAGATGAAATTGACTTCTCTGAATTCAACTTAGAAGATGTTGAAGCGATTGAAGAAGAAATAGAAGACGAAGAAGAACTTGATGAAGAAATCATTGAAGAAAAAGCGTATGTAGATGTTGGATTATCATTAGAATCTACAGATGAAGATGATGACATTGATGATGTTGACTTAGATATTGATGATGAAGACTATGATGAAGACGACTATAACGACATCATGGATGATTATGAAGATATGTACGACAAGTAAGAGGAAATGATTTCCTCTTTTTTGTTGGGTAGGTAAGCACCTTGAATAAAGTCTGTTTTACACATAGCTTTCAACTCAAATGTATTTATTTTACGATATAATAAAATGTATGCATAAAGTGAGGTTAAAAATGGAACAGCGAGTCAGGAAGAAAAAGAAATACTTTAACAATCCAGCGAGCTACTTGATGTATTATGGCGGTATTGGTTTTTTAATTTTTTCTGCCACCGAAGCATATCAAAGTGCAGACTATAACGTATTTGGCTTGATTCTTTTTGTAGTCTTTCTGCTTGTGATTGCGTTTGGTAAAATGCCATTTAGACCATTTTTCCCAATCTATTTTGATGAAGATCATTTATATTTGTTTCCTTTTCTTTGGCAAAAAATCCAAATAGACTGGAAAGATATTGAAAAAATTGAACAATACAATCGTTTTGACACAATTGTAATTGAAACAAAACACAAGAAACACCGCATGTCTTTCTTAATAAACTCAGCTCATTTAGAGACAGAACTCAATAATCACTATAAGAAGAAATTAAGAAAACAAAAACCGATAGAGTTTGAAGAAACAGATGTTCCAACATCAAGTAAAAAGAAAGTCAAACAAAAAGATATTATAGAAGTAAATGATTATTCGCATTTGGATTTAAGTCAGGACATTTACCAAAAAGATGGTGTCTATCGTATGAAAAGAAATACCTTGATACCGGATGATGATTTTGATTTTAAGTATTATACAAAAGTTTTTTTGGATTTGGTTCTTGAAAATACATTAGAATTATTTGTTTTAGATGAAGATGATGACGCTACAATGGGCGTTATTGTTTGTCATATGAATCAAAAACTATATATAAGTGTTGCCTTCTTAGAAAATGATATTTTTGAAACTGAGTTGGGAGCATTTATGCGTATTTATCCAAATGAAAATTTAGATGACTTAACCAAAAATGAAAAAATAATTTGTCTGCAAGCAGAAGAAAATTATAATCTACGTAGTGCAACCAAGATTTTGATTAAGTAAAAACAACAGTGTTCAAAGCTCAATCAAATACTATGTTATAAAAACGATTGAAAGTATTTTCACTTGATTTGTTGTTGAAAGTATAAGTATACTTTGATACAATAAAGAAGGGCACACTATATTCTTCGAGTCTCCTTTTGGGGAGACTCTATTATTTTTATATCATGCTAAGAGAAGAGGTCACATATATGTCGACTAAGTTTATATTTGTTACTGGCGGTGTTGTATCATCCTTAGGAAAAGGGATATCTGCATCATCGGTTGGTCAGTTATTGAAGTCAAGAGGATTGAAGGTATTTACGCAAAAGTTTGATCCATATATCAATGTGGATCCAGGTACAATGAGCCCTTATCAGCATGGGGAAGTTTTTGTTACCGACGATGGTGCTGAAACCGATTTGGATTTAGGGCATTATGAACGATTTATTGACATTAATCTTTCTAAAGAATCGTCAGTGACTACTGGTAAAATTTATCAGGAGGTCATTAATAAGGAAAGAAGAGGCGATTATTTAGGAGCAACCGTTCAAGTCATCCCGCATGTCACTGATGAAATAAAACTCAAGCTTAAAGAAGCTGCCAAGCATTCTAAGGCAGATGTCATCATCACTGAAATCGGCGGTACGGTCGGAGATATTGAGTCGCTGCCATACTTAGAGGCAATCCGTCAGGCAAGACGCGATTTTGGCTATCAAAATACGCTTTACATTCATAACACCTTGGTACCTTTCTTGAAGGTATCCAATGAAATAAAAACCAAGCCGACGCAGCACTCAGTCAAAGAGTTAAGATCCTTAGGTATTCAACCTGATCTTATCATCTTAAGAAGCGAAGTGAAAATCGTTGATGAAGTGAAAGAAAAGATTGCATTATTCTGTGACGTCGACAAAGAAGCTGTCTTTGAATCTCTGGATGTTGAAGTGCTTTATGAGGCGATATTAAACCTAAGGAATCAAAAGATTGATGATTATATCTTGAAGCATTTTAATATTGAAAACAACAATGAACCGGATATGAAACCGTGGGAAGAACTGATTTATAAAATCAAGAATTTAAAAGAAACTGTCACCATTGGTTTAGTCGGTAAATACGTTGAACTGCAAGATGCATATCTTTCAGTTTCTGAATCACTTAAACATGCAGGATACTTTCATAATGTGCATGTCAAAATCAAATGGCTGAATGCCGATAAGGTCAAGGAATCTAATGTTGCAAACGCATTGGAGAATTGTGACGGCGTTTTGGTACCTGGTGGTTTTGGAGAGCGTGCAACATCCGGCAAGAAATTAGCAATCAAATATGCAAGAGAAAACAATGTGCCGTTCTTTGGCATCTGTTACGGGATGCAGCTGGCATGCATCGAATATGCTCAAAACGTGTTAAACATCAAGGATGCCAATACAACTGAAATAGATCCTGATACAAAAAATCCAATCATTACGATACAGCCGGAAAATCCAGAAGATTACGGCGGTACCTTAAGACTTGGTTTATTTAACTGCAATCTGAAACCAAATACGAAGGCATATCAGGCTTACGGTAAACTAAAGATTGCTGAACGTCACCGCCATCGCTATGAATTCAACAATCAATATTTAGAAGTATTTAACGATGGCAACATGCAGTTCACCGGTATTAATCCAGAAAGAAATTTGGTTGAAGTGATTGAACTTAAAAATCATCCATGGTATGTTGCAGTGCAGTATCATCCGGAATTTTTATCAAGACCACTTAGACCGCATCCATTGTTTAGAGATTTTATTGAAGCGAGTATCAAAAATTCACATAATTAAATAAAATATATAACGTATTGTTTGTAATAATAGACATTTAGATATATAATATCTATTGGCTAAATTCGATGAGGAGGAATCAAAATGCTAGTATCAGCAAGAGAAATGTTACAAAAGGCAAGAGCAGAAGGTTATGGCGTTGCACAAATTAACATTAATAATTTAGAATGGATCAAAGCAGTTTTAACAACTGTTCAAGAATTAAAATCCCCAGTTATCCTAGGTGTATCAGAAGGTGCAGCGAAATACATGGGTGGTTACGAAAACGTGATGGCAATGGTATCAACATTGGACAAAGCATTAGGTGTTACTGTACCGGTTGCCGTTCATTTAGACCACGGTTCATATGAAGGTGCATTTCGTGCAATCAGAGCAGGATTTACATCAGTGATGTTTGACGGATCACATTATCCGTTTGAAGAGAATTTAAAGAAAACCAAAGAAGTTGTTGCAGTAGCACATGCTGTTGGTGTATCAGTTGAAGCAGAAGTTGGTTCAATCGGTGGAGAAGAAGACGGTGTTGTTGGATTGGGCGAAGTTGCAGATCCAGAAGAATGCAGAATCATTGCTGGAACGGGTGTTGATTTATTTGCAGCAGGGATCGGTAATATCCACGGTAAATATCCAGCAAACTGGCCAGGATTAAGATTTGACGTGTTAAAGACTGTTTATGAAGTAACTGGTGGCGTGCCACTTGTTCTGCATGGCGGTACAGGCATTCCTGAAGACCAAATCAAAAAGGCAATCGCACTAGGCATTGCCAAAATCAATGTTAACACAGAGTTACAACTGGCTTTTGCAGCAGCAACCAGAAAGTACATTGAAGCAGGCAAAGATTTAGAAGCTAAAGGATTTGACCCTAGAAAATTACTTGACCCAGGTTATAAAGCAATGAAAGAAGTCATTAAAGACAAATTAACAATGTTTGGATCTGTCGGCAAGGCTTAAAAAACTTTTAAAATGGAGGAACTTTTATGCGTGATGAGTTAATATATCATGAATATGCTGGATGGAAACTAGAGCATAGTGAATTACTGAATAACTTAAAACAATTAGATTCTCCGCTTCTTGTAAGATTTGAGAATGTTTTATCAGTCATTGGATTCTTATATGACAAATTGATTGATGATCCGGAATTCAACGAAGATGATCATGAAATATTTTCAACTGGGTTTTACTATGTTTTTGACCAAATAGAAGAAATCAAAAAGGTTTTAAAAGACGTCTACCACAATGATTATTTAGAACTTAACTTAGATTCAAAGAAGATTAACCTGCTATTAAATACCATTGATTTTCAAAATGAACTGCTGAGTTTAGATAACTACGATCAGGCAAGCATGCAGTTTCTACTTGATTTTGAAGCAGAAGTATTAGAGAAATTAAGCAAGAAGCAATCAATTGAAGAAAGCATGTATAAGAAACTGGATATTGAGTCATTAAAAATGTTTAAGAAGATGCAAGTTGACTACTATCCAATAGATACGATCTTTCTAGAAATAGCAGACGAATTGGGCATAATATAGGAATGATGAATTTCATTCCTTTTTTTTCTTGTATAATAGAGATATGAAAAAATATAGAGCAGGAATTATCGGTGTCGGTGGCATCGGAAAAGTACATATAGATGCAATAAGAGGTTTAGGCAATATCGATGTTGTCGCTATTTGTTCTAGAACCAATATGGAAGAACGGGCAAAAACCTTAAACATCAAACAGTACTTTACAGACTATAAAGAAATGATTGATGCATGCGACTTAGATGTCGTTCATATTTGTACAACCAATGACACGCATTATCCAATGACGAAGTATGCACTTGAAAAAGGACTGCATGTTGTCTTGGAAAAACCAATGACGATTACTGCAGCTGAGGCAGAAGAACTATATCAACTGGCTAAAGAAAAAAATGCAGTCAATGAAATACATTTTCATAACCGTTTTTATCCAGTCAATGATTATATGCATCACCATATTGAAAAGCTTGGCGACATTGTATCAATCCACGGCGTATACGTTCAAGATTGGATGACGCCTAAAAATCAATTCAATTGGCGAGCAATTCAAAAGGAATCCGGTTTAACTAGAGTAATCGCTGATATCGGTACGCACTGGATGGATTTAATTGAATATGTTTCAGGACACCGGATTACAGAGGTGTTTGCTGCACTAAAAACCATTTATGATGAAAGAAATGAACATCAGATTGACACCGAAGATATTGGTACCATCATCTTTAAGACCAATAAAGGCGCACTGGGTACGCTATTTGTCAGCCAGTCAGTACCAGGCAAAAAGAATACCTTTCAAACAACCTACGCTGGAAAATCTGCATCTTTTGATTGGAACGGGAATTCTGTTAACGAAGCGATTTTAGGATATCATGAAAAAGATAGTGAAACCATTAGCGTTGATGGCATTGATACAATGAAAGACGGCAGCATCCATCCGGTTCCTGGATTCTACGAAAGCTTCAAAGAAGCATTCAGACAAGTTTACTACAAGATAGCACATGCAGATTTTACCGCGAATTATGCAACCTTTAAAGACGGACTGCATTCCATGAAACTAGTAGAGGCGATTCACCAATCACATCTGAAGAAAGCGTGGATCAAAATCAATGATTAAAACAGAGCTTCTAAAACAAAGATTACAATCAAGGATGCGCTATACGTTTGTCGTCTGTTTAATTGCAGCGGTTGTCGTGGGCTATACAATTTTTGATTTAGTTGTACATGATAATGATATGTTCTTACTGGTATTCAATTATGTGTTGATTGCATTTGCATCCTTTATCTTTTTGTTTGATATCTACATTTTAACTGGTACTGCAATTGATCTTGCTGATTTAAAGAAAGATAGGTACATTAAAATAACTGCGAAGTTTACGCAGTTCAATAAAAAGATTGACAACAAAGCAACACAAATGACTTCCTACACGGCACAAGTATTTGTTGATACGACAACCGGCAAAGAAGAAATACTTGATGTGATGGGCGTTCAACCAGGCAACACATACATCATTATCTATAGTAAGCATTCAAGACTAGGCATTCCAATTGAAAAAGTAAAATAAAAGAAGTGCCTCGCAAGATTTTGCGGGGCACTTTGTTTAAAGAAATATGGTGTTAAAAGATAAATGGGATATATAGTTCCAAGCAAATGATTCTGAATAATTTAGTGATAATTTTTCAGGTGCCCAGATTTTATATGCCAGCTCTTCATGATCAATGAATGGGTTTCTGTTTCCTTGTTCATTATAGATGACTTCGTTTCTGTGAAGTTCAAAGGCATCAGGAGGATCTGCTAGATGCCATTCAATAAAGGTAGATAGCACGCCTATTTCTTCAAAATGCGTATGCTCTGGCCATCTTACCATCATATAGAATACGATTCTTGCTACATCACCTCTATCATCTAATCCCGGATCATAGTATCCATTATATGTTCCGCCACTGACAATGCCGAAAGTATTGTCAGCACGTTCATGGAAAGGTCGATTGCTTTTAGATGAGTTGACTGATGGATTAATAGCTCTGAGATTATGAACATCGGTATCGGATCTGCCAAAGGTTGTATTACTTGGATCTGAGCCAGGAATGAGTAAACTCTTAGAGTATACGTGTTCTCTAGCCCAGGTAGCACCGGCATTCCAGATATTTGGTGTTGTGCCGCCATTATAGATGAGTCTTAATTGACCGCTGCCGATTGGCCATTCATCTGATTCTTCTAAAACCTCTCTTGCATCACCGTAAGAGATTGTTGAATTGCCGGATGTTGTTGTTAGAAGCGAAGTCAATTCATTAAATAAACTGGTACCCATTAATCCGCTAACCGATTCATAATAACCGGTGTATGTAAACTCATCATTATATTCGGTCCACTTGCCGTAAAGGTCTAATGCAGCAGTGATGGTATTTGCAGTGTCAAATGAAATGGTTAAGCTGCTGTTGATGTACCAACCGTTAAAGGTAAAGCCAGCTTTCGAAGTGCTTGGAATATTGCTTCCCAAGGTATTGCCGTGTTCAATTTGTACACTATGCATTAAAGTCGTATCATCATAAAATCTGACTAAGTATGCGCCTTCTGATATTTGGGTGAACCTAGCATATAAAGTCAATGCACTAGGAGAAACGGTTGTTCCAGTAAACTGTGTTTCACCGACAAACCATCCATCAAAAACATAGCCCTCTTTCGTTGGATTTGCAGGATATGTCATCGGTGCACCGAGTTTAACCTTAAATGAATGATAGACTGTTTCTTCATCAAGCATGAAAGTTAAATCATAAAGTGATACCAATGGCGGTTTATTTTGATTATCGCTACAAGCCACTAGGATAGCAGCAAGCAGAACTAGTAATACAAAGTAGATTTTTTTCATTTTTAATCCTTAGGATGTTTCATTTTTAATATTTTGTCAACCGTGATTAATGAAATATGTTATTGAAAGATAACTGAGGTACGTAAGCGATGGCTGTTGGCGGAATCTCGTTTGTTTGATAACTTGTTGTTGATGACGGCCAAATTGAATATACCAGCTCCGGATGATCAATAAACGGATTTCTGCTGTTTTGTATGCCTTGAATTTTACTGTTTCTGCTTAGTTCAAATGGACTGACAGGGTCTTGTTCGTGCCAAGTCAAGAACATGTTCAAGTTACCGACTAAATTCAGGTTGAGGTTATAGCGAACCGAAATGTAGAGTACGATTCTTGCTACATCACCGACATGTTCATCACCTGGGTAGAAAGCATTGCCTGATAGTTTCCAACTACCAGAACCGGTTGTAAACGGATAGTTTGATCTTGTACTATTGACACTGACGTTAGCTGCTCTTAAATTATGCAGGTCATAATCTGGTGCATTACCTAGTTTAGAGTTTGGCCATACGTGTTCTCTATTGCCGTATGAACCAAAACCAGTATAAATCAAATAGTAGGAGCCTTGATAAAAATCGGCATCTCTAACTTGAGCGGTTGAACCGGTTGCGTAACCGGTTGTTTTAATCATCGTTTCTAATTGTGTCTTAAAAGCGTTGCCCGTTAATCCATCTAGACTTGAATAATAACCAGTATAAGTACCAGGGTCAGGCGGTGGCGTGTCATCTGTTTCAGTCCACTTACCGTAAAGATCTAATGCAGAAGTGACTGCAGTACCGGTATTAAATGAAACGGTTAAACCGCTATTCGTATACCAACCATTAAAAGTGTGGTTGGTTTTGGTTGTATCGGGTATATGACCAGCAAGTGTGCTGTTATGCTCGACTTGAACGCTATGTATCAATGTCGTACTGTCGTAAAATCTGACCAAGTAGGTTACAGTGTTTGATATTTCAGTAAACTTGGCATATAGCGTCAATGCACTAGCAGAAACTGTCGTTTCAGTATATTGCGTCTCACCAACAAACCATCCGTTAAAAGTATAACCTTCTTTGGTTGGATTTTCCGGATAGAGCATCGGTGCATCAAGTTCAACCTTAAATGAGTGATAGACTGTTTCTTCATCAAGCATAAAGGTTAAGTCATAAAGCGAAACTAAAGGTGGTTTGTTGTCATTTAAACCACAAGATATTAAAACAGTAGACAGTAAAACCAATAAGGCAAAGTAAATTTTTTTCATATTCATCCTTGGTGGATGTTATTTTTTTCTTGCGTGAGGAAATAAGATAACATCTCTAATGTTTGGTGTGTTGGTTAATAACATAACGAATCTATCGATACCGATACCGATGCCGCCGGTTGGAGGCATACCGTATTCTAAAGCTTCTACAAAATCAATGTCCATTTCGGATGCTTCTGCATCGCCTTTGGCTTTTTGTTCGATTTGTGCTTCAAATCTCTGTTTCTGGTCAATCGGATCATTTAGTTCCGAAAAGGCGTTTGCATATTCAGAACCTTTAATGAATAGTTCAAATCGATCAGTAAACCTTGGATCCTTTTCATTCTTTTTGGCAAGCGGTGAAATTTCCACCGGATGACCATAAACAATGGTTGGCTGAACTAAAGTGCCTTCAACAAAGGCATTAAAGAATGCTTCAATGATATGCCCGGTTGTAAAATGCTTTTCAACAGGAACATTGTGGGTCTTAGCTAAAACTTTTGCCTCATTTAAGGTGTAGTTGTTGAAGAAGTCAATGTTGGTTTGTTCTTTGATTAAATCAACCATATGCGCACGTTTAAAGTCTTTTAAATGAATGATTTCATCACCGAAGGCAACATCATATGTTCCTAACACTTCATAGGCGACACTAGATAGGCAATCTTCAACCAAAGTCATCATATCAGTTACATCGCCATATGCCATGTAAGCTTCAACAGTTGTAAACTCTGGATTATGTTTGGCATCAATGCCTTCATTTCTAAAGAGTCTGCCAATTTCATAGACACGCTCCAAGCCACCGACGATTAATCGTTTAAGTGGAAGCTCGGTCGCTATTCTTAAGTAGAAGTCCATGTCAAGGGCGTTGTGATGGGTAACAAATGGTCTAGCAGCAGCACCACCCAAGATTGGATGAAGTACTGGTGTTTCTACTTCGATAAAGTCATTTTTATCAAAGTAATGCTGAAAGGCACGAATGATTCTTGGACGAAGTTTGGCAACACGCATGGCATCTTCATTGACGATTAAGTCAACATAGCGGCGACGCCTTGCTTCCTCTTTGTCTTGAAGTCCATGAAATTTATCAGGCAGTGGCGTTAAAGCCTTTGTCAAATGAATGAATTCATCCGTCTTAATCGTTAGTTCATCAGTTTTGGTTCTAAACAAAACACCTTTGATGCCGACAATATCACCAAGGTCAGATTTTTTAAATAAGTCAAATGAGAACTCGCCAACGTGATCAAGTCTAACGTAAACCTGAATACGACCGTCTCTATCCTGTATTTGCATAAAACCAGCTTTACCTTGTTCACGTTTTAAAACAATGCGACCGGCAATAACGACTTTTTGATTTTTGGCTTCGAGTTCATCATGGTTAAAACTGCCAAACAAATCGTGAATCTGTTTGGTCTGGTGGGTTCTATCAAATCTAGAACCAAACGGATCAACTCCAAGTTTTTTAAGTTCAAGCGCTTTTTCGCGTCTGAATTTTTGTTGTTCATTCATATCATCAGGAAACATCATCGTTCCTCCTTAACACACATTCATTATAATATATTATCCATTAAAAAACGACCATTAAGATCGTTTTTCCTCTGATATAAGTTCATACATATCAGCATCTTTAATCGGTACTAACGAAGTAATTTTGATTGTTATTATTTTTAAACCTAAATGTAAGGCAACTGTATCGCCAACTTGAATGGTTTTACCAGGCTTCGCTTGAACACCGTTGACAAAAATTCTATGTGCATCAGCAACATCTTTAGCAACAGAGCGTCTTTTAATGATGCGAGACAGTTTTAAATATTTATCAATTCGCAAGTTTTTCTTCCTGTGCAACGCTCACTTCTTCGCGGTTATCCCACCATGCAAGTTTTCCAGTTGCAGTAATTTCTTCAATATCATTTTTAGTCAATGTTTCAGCTAAAATCAAATATTTAGCGATATTGTCTAATAATGCTTTGTTTTCTAAGATGATTTTCTTAGCCATATCATAGCATTCTGTAATGATCTTACGGACTTCTTTATCGATTTCTAACGCAACTGCATCAGAGAAGTTCTTTTCTTTTAAGTAGTCTCTGCCTAAGAAGACATTGCCGCCATCAGTTTCATACTGAATCGGACCTAAATCTGACATCCCGTATTCTGTGACCATGCTTCTTGCTAGTGCAGTCGAACGTTTAAAGTCATCATAAGCACCAGTAGATACATCATCAAACATAATTTCTTCAGCAACACGTCCACCCAAAGCAGAAGTGATAATTGCCAGCAATTCTTTCTTAGAACGGGTATACTTTTCTTCAACTGGCGTGTAGAGGGCATAACCGCCTGCACGACCACGAGGAACAATCGTTACCTTTTGAACGACAGAGGCATCACGTACTTTAATGCCGATGACTGCATGTCCCGCTTCATGGTAGGCAACCATCTCTTTTTCTTTCGGTGAATATTTTCTTGATCTTTTAGCAGGTCCCATTGTTACACGGTCAGCCGCTTCATCAATATCAGCTAAGGTAATAACCGTTCTGTTTTCTCTTGCTGCAAGGAGAGCCGCTTCATTAAGTAGGTTTTCAATATCGGCACCAGTAAATCCTGGAATGCGCATAGCAACATCGCTGAATTTAATTTGCGGATCTAATTTTTTAGTTCTTGAATGGACCTTTAAGATGGCTTCTCTTGATTTTTGGTCAGGAACCTGCATCGTAATTTGTCTGTCAAAGCGTCCTGGACGAAGCAGTGCTGGGTCTAAGACATCTGGTCTATTGGTTGCAGCAATGATAATAATACCTAAGTTGCTGCCAAAACCATCCATTTCAACCAATAGTTGGTTTAATGTTTGTTCGCGTTCATCGTTTCCACCACCAAGACCGGCACCACGTTGACGGCCGACAGCATCGATTTCATCAACAAAGATAATACAAGGTGCGTTTTCTTTAGCAACTCTAAACAAGTCTCTGACACGCGATGCACCAACACCAACATATAGTTCAACAAAGTCAGAACCAGAAATTGAGAAGAATGGTACGTCTGCCTCACCGGCTACCGCTTTGGCAAGCAATGTTTTACCGGTACCGGGTGAACCGACAAGTAAAACGCCTTTTGGAATTCTAGCACCCATTTCAACATATTTTCTTGGGTTCTTAAGGAAATCAATTAATTCAGCCATTTCTTGTTTTTCTTCATCAGCACCAGCAACATCATCAAATTTAACGGCTTTACTGCGGGAAAGTCTCGCTCTATTCTTCGTGAAATCCTGTGCACGGTTGTTTTGTGAAGCCATGCTTCTAAATAAGATGATCACTAAAACAATCGGTGCTGCAACAAGTAATATGGTTGTTAGAATGTTCCAGAAATCAACGGTGGTATGTGGTGTAAATGATAAAGAAACAGGCGTTGCTTCATTTAAACGGTTATAGTTATCAACGGTATCATAAAGTAAATTAAGTCTGTCACCAAATAAGATTAATTCGAAACCACGAAAGCCAGCTGGTGTGTTGCCTTCAGTATAAGTTCCTTGAATGCGCCACAGGTTAAAATTGTCACCACCGACAGCTTCAACGACAATGCTTGAAACTTCGTGATTATTAATTGCGTCAATTAATTCGGTTTCAGATAGATTCTTTGCACCAAGTTGCATGTTAACAAAGAAGAAGTAGAGTCCGATTGCTGCAAGTATAATGATTGCAATGACCAAATAATCTGGACGAAACGGTGATTTATTTGGACTTTTTTGTGTATTCATATGTAATCCTTCCTATTTCTCATATACGCTGGGCTTTAAAACGCCAACGTAAGGTAAATTTCTATATAGTTCATCATAATCAAGACCAAAGCCGACAACGAATTTCTTAGGGATTGTCTTACCGATGTAATCGGGGACAAAATCTACCTTTCGACCAGCCGGTTTATCAAGCAAGGTAGCAACCTTAATTGATTTTGCACCACGGTGCTTAAATAATTCAGTAATTGTTTTAAGGGTAGCGCCGGTATCAACGATATCTTCAATAATTAAAACATCGCGACCAAAAACAGATTTTTCAAGGTCATACTTGATTTTGACATCACCAGATGACTTGATGCCGCCATGATATGATGAAACTGCCATGAATTGTACTTCCAACGGAATTTGAATTTTCTGAATGAGTGCCGACATAAAAGGCACGCAACCATTAAGTAGTCCAACTAAAAGCGGTGTTTTCCCTTCATAATCTTTGGCAAGTTTTTCACCCAATGAAATACAAATGTCTAAAATTTCTGCTTCTGAAACTAAAATTTCTTCAATATCCTGATGCACGCGTCTACTCCTTTATTGAAAGATATATTTTGTTTGATTCACCTAATGTTTGATTGATGTAAAGACCTGGGATCCAAAGAATTGTGTTCTTTTTGTCAACGGCTATCAGCAATTTCTTTCTTTGGGTCATTGGAATCTTTTTTTCAATCAAATAAGACTTCAGTTTTTTTCTTCCGTAAGGAAAGGATAATAAATCACCCGGAAGTCTGCCTCTTAAAACAATAGGAAAATCTAATTCATTATAACATAATTCTACCCAATTATTGGGTGCACTGTCTTTTTTATGGGAAATCATGAGAGAGGCAGCAACATCAGTATCCGTTTCTTTATTTGGTGTTATAAGAACAACTGAGTCATATGCCTTGATCAATGAAAAATCTTTGGATAGTTTGATTGCTACATTTGGTTTAGGCGACAACAATTGTTTTAAAATGGTTTTGATTTTTTCATGGGATCTAACGGCATCAACACTTTCTAAAATAAAGGAAATGACATCCATTTTAAGTGCATCATGCAAATCTTTAAATAGCGATAAGCTAAATGACAAATCAGGCTTTAAAAAGGATTTAGTCTGATTTCTGATATAGTCGGATGCTAGAAATGCTTGTTCAGAAAAAGAACTAAAATGTGCTAAAATTTCATTCTCATCTTTTAATATTGGCATGATGTGATGTCTGATTCTGTTTCTAAAGTAAGTGTCTTCTAAGTTGGAGACATCTTCTAGGTAGGCAATCTGGTGCGCTTTAGCGTAATCAAGCAATTGATGCTTTGCATACTTTAGTAAAGGTTTTAAATAAACAAAGGCGCCTAAAACTGTTTTTTCCTGCATAGCGGCATAACCTAAAAGATTAGAACCTCGAATTAATTTCATTAAAATTGTTTCTGCCAAATCATCTGCATGATGGGCAGTAACAATATAAGGCGTCTGATACTTTTCTGCAATTTTTTCTAGGTGCGTCAATCTTAATGTTCTGGCCGATTCTTGAAAATTGCCAGTTTTAATCGATAGTTTGATATAATGATACGGGATTTTATGAAGTTGTGCAGTGCTTTCAACCAAGGCGTGATCCAGATGGGCATCGGCTCTCTTTTGATGATTGAAATGAACAACGACCAATTGATAATTGTTTTTAGCTAAGTAATCCAAAAGAACCATGGAATCAACGCCACCGCTCACAGCTAAAATATATGTATGTTCTTTTGGCAATAAAATCTTAAAATCCATCAGCATCTCACTTAAAAATTATAATAATATTATAACACGCAAAGGAATAGAAAAAATATGCTAATATTAGGTTCAACATCACCAAGAAGAAAACAACTGTTAGAAAGCGCTGGTATAGCCTTTGTTTCTGTCTCGCCGTTATTTGATGAAAGTAACATCAAAATAGAACATAATAAAGTAGATGAATTCGTTAAAGAACTTGCTAAAAGAAAGGCAGAATCGCTATCAAACAAGTATCCGGATGACGTTGTTTTAGCAGCGGATACCATTGTTGTCATAGGTAACGAAATTTTAGGGAAACCTAAAGATGAGAGCGACGCAGTAGCTATGTTAAACAAATTAAACGGTAAAAAGCACTTTGTATATACAGGGGTCGCTATCAGCTATAAAAATGAAATAGATGTCTTTGCAGAGTCAGCAGCAGTATATTTTAATCAGATGAGCGAACAAGATATTGCAGAGTATGTTCAAACAAACGAACCAATGGATAAAGCTGGTGCCTACGCCATTCAAGGCATTGGTTCTAAATTCATTAAGAAGTATGAAGGAGATTTTCATACAATTATGGGGTTACCTTTAAAGGTTGTATTAAGTAAACTAAAGAAATATCCGATTTAATTCAAAATTGCAGACATACAATGTCTGCTTTTTTTATAGGATGATATCGCTTGACACATAATACTATGCGTTGTATACTATAAGCGAAAGAGAGAGTTTTATGAAGAGTGAATTAAAAAAACAAGTTTTTGAACTATTTGTTTTATCGGTACTGACAAAAGGGGAGTCCTACGGTTATAAAATCGTATCTGACTTGTCTATGCATCTGCCGATTAGCGAATCAACGCTCTATCCGATATTAAGGCGTTTGGAAGCTGAAAACTGTTTAATGACAAGAAATGAGCTTTTCAACGGCAGAAATAGAAAGTACTATAAAATAACGATGCAAGGCAGAAGCTACTTAAATAGCTACTTAGATGAGTTAGAAGATATCAAAAAGATATGCCAAGTGTTACTTGGGTGAGGGAAACATGAATAAATTTCTAGTAGAACTAGCAGATGAATTGAAAAAAAGAAAACTATATAAAGATGAGATTGAAGAAATCACCGCGTATTATGAAGAGATCATTGCTGATCGTGTTGATCACGGCGAAAAGATTGGTGATATCATTAAGAGTTATGACGTCAAAGCAATCGCCAGACTCGCCTATCCCAATGCCCTTTCTAGAAGAACAAGTGCCGATACCAAGGTCGTTGGTAAAAACATTTGGGGTATGACGGTATTTCTACTGTC
>CAZIZJ010000003.1:0-16458 GCA_964543675.1 uncultured Acholeplasma sp.
GAAAAATCCGTCACAAGTCGCACACATATGAATGCCTTTGCCTCTAAAATTGTTGAAACCTGGAACTCTTAATGGCAATCTGGTTTTACCGGTTGCCAAAACCACGGTTTTAGTTTGATAGGTTTGATGGGTAGTTTTTACGGTAAAATAACTTTTTTCTTTGGTGACGCTCAAAACCGATTCGATGACAACATCAATGCCTAACTGCCTTGCTTGGTCAATGCCTTTTTGAATCAAGTCAGTACCTTTGATTGGTGGTTGACCATAAAAGTTTTCAATGACATCTTTGGGTGTCAACTGCCCTAAATCCTTACCTAGCACCAAAACATCCTTATTTAAATTGTTTAAGTAGATGGCTGCTGAGATACCGGCAGGCCCTACACCAATAACAATCGAGTCTCTCATGTATCTAACCAAGCTTTAATTGTTTTTTTACTTTGAACACCAGCTAATGTTTTAATAACTTTTCCATTTTCAAACAATAATAATGTCGGTAAATTAAAAACATCGAACTGATCTGAAATCTCATTTTCATCCTCAACATTGAGTTTAAATACTTTCAAAGTAGCATAGTAATCATCTGATATATCTTCTAAAATAGTTTCCAATGCCAAACATGATGCACACCATGATGCAAAAAAATCGACCAATACTAAATTTTTGTTTGTTAAAACCAAGTTTTTAAAAGATTCTTTGTTCAGTTCATATAACATATTTGAAGTACCTTTCTTAATTACATTATATCGTAACTTCCATAAAAAATATCATTATTCAATGATATAATAGAAAAGATAAGATAGGTGAATTATTTTGATAAAAGTTGAACATTTAAACTTTCAGTATGATGAGAAAAAAGAAGTCATTCAGGACTTGTCTTTTTCTATACCAAAAGGCGCTTGGGTATCCATTCTTGGACACAATGGTAGTGGAAAGAGTACACTAGCTAAATTATTGGTAGGTTTAATCAAAGCCGAAAGCGGAAAAATATTAATTGATGATATAGAGATGAATGAGAAAAACGTGCACGATATCAGAAAAAAAGTCGGCATTGTTTTTCAAAATCCCGATAATCAGTTTGTCGGCGTTACCGTCAGACATGACATCGCCTTTGGTTTAGAAAATATGCAAGTACCGCATGAAGAACTGGTTTCAAGAGTCTATGAATATGCCAAACTGGTTGGTATGGAAGATTATTTAAAAAAAGAACCGCAGCAATTATCTGGCGGGCAGAAACAACGCGTAGCAATTGCTGGTGCACTAGCAATGCATAAAGACATCATTATTTTTGATGAGGCGACCTCAATGCTTGACCCAGAAGGTGTGCTTGAGGTAACGAATCTCATCAAAAGATTGAACAAGGAATACCAACAAACAATCATTACCATTACGCATGATTTGGATTTTGCTTTAAAAAGTGATTATGCAATCATTTTAAAAGATGGAAGAATGATTGGCGAAGGTAAGCCAGAGGAATTATTCTTAAAAGAGGAATTGCTAAAAAGTTCTAAATTAACCATTCCTTTAGGACTCCAGGTTTACTTGGATGTTTTAAATGATAAAGCATTAAAAAATAATAAAGCATTGGTAGAAGCCCTATGGACATACAATTTAATAAAGTAAGCTATGCCTATCAAGGCTTTAAAAAACTATATCATGCATTAGCCGATATTGACTTGAAAATTGATGCCTCTGGTGAAGTGGTAGCCATCATTGGTCAAACAGGCAGCGGAAAATCAACATTGGTTCAGCATATGAATGCCCTCTTAAAACCAACATCAGGCACAGTCGATATATTAGGAACGATATTGCCTTCCAAGAAAAAGATTAAAATCAATCATTTGCGTCAAAAGGTTGGTTTGGTTTTTCAGTTTCCTGAATATCAGTTATTTGAAATCAATATCTTAAAAGATGTTGAATTCGGTCCATCGAACTTTAAAGAAACGAAAGCTGATGCAACAAAGAATGCCATCGAAGCATTAAATGTTGTAGGCATTGATGAATCTTTATTTGATGAATCGCCTTTTAGAATATCTGGCGGTCAAATGAGAAGAGTTGCCATTGCTGGCATTTTAGCAATGAAGCCACATATCTTAGTGCTTGATGAACCAACCAGAGGATTGGATCCTCAAGGTAAAGACGATATGATGGAACTGTTTCTAGATATTCATAAAAAGGAAAATAAAACGATTGTCATGATTACCCATGATATGGACATTGTGGCATCCTATGCCAAAAGAGTGATTGTCTTAGACCAAGGTAAAATCGTTTTTGATGGTAAAAAGGAAGATTTGTTTTTATCACCTAAGTTCCATACCTTTCATTTGGACTATCCAACACCAATGAAGATCTTAAATAATTTGCACGAAAAATTAGGCATTCCTAAAAAACTGGTTTTAAATAAAGAAGCACTCCTTGAACATTTGAAGGAGGTAGCTACATGAACATAAAAATTGGTCAATACATTGCAGGCGATTCTCTTTTACATAAATTGGATCCACGCATTAAGTTAATTTCGATGTTAATACTAATTATTACCATCTTTCTAGTGCCGGTTGAACTTGAAACCAGATACATTGTCTGGATGTTGGTTTTATTCGCCTTTTCTGTAGGACTTGTCTATTTATCGGGTATTCCTTTAGGTAAAGTACTACAAGGCATTAAAGCGGTTGTCTTTCTATTGACCTTCACTTTTTTGATTCAGCTGTTTTCGATTCAACCAGCAACAGAAACACCGCTTTTGGATGTACCGATGACGTTATCGATTATTAGTATTCCATTATTGGTTTTGTTGACTTTTTTCTATCACTTCATTAAATCAAAAATCAAATGGCGAATCACCTGGTTTTTCATTTATGTTGTTTTAATCTTTGCCTTACAATGGTTGGCGATTGTTTATATACCAACAATCGGACTTAACTTTGATTATGAGTTCATGGTCTATCCTTCTGGTTTATTAAGAGCAGGCTTTATCTTCCTAAGAATTATTGCAGTGATGATTATTGCATCACTCTTGACCTTTACGACATCAACCATTGAATTGAATGACGGACTTGAAGCATTAATGAAACCACTGCGTTTAATTGGAATACCGACTTACATTTTTTCAATGATGATTTCATTGACCCTAAGAAGCATACCTACATTGCTGGAAGAAACCGAAAAGATTATGAAAGCTCAAACATCACGTGGTGCTGATTTTCAGGAAAGTTCACTGAAAGATAAAATTGGTCAAATTGTTGCCTTACTAATTCCGGTATTTGTTATTTCATTTAACAGAGCCGATGACTTATCAAATGCGATGGAAGCCAGAGGCTATATTATAGGTTCTCCTAGAACCAAACTTGATATTTATACTATTAGATTAAAAGATATTTTGGCAATGTCAGTGATTGTCCTTATCTTAATCGGATTGATTGTGACCAGATATGCGTTATAAAGCAGTTGTTGCCTATGATGGTACCAATTATAGCGGCTACCAGAAACAAGTAGGTCAAATGGGCATCCAAACCAAACTAGAAAAAGCCTTTCGTTTGATGACCAGGCTTGACATTCCTACCTTTGCAGCATCAAGAACCGATAAAGGGGTTCATGCAATGTATCAGGTACTTCACTTTGACGCAGATATTGTTTTAACCTCAGATGAATGGGTCAATGCATTAAACAAAAGGTTGCCCGGAGACATAAGGTTCATCAAAGTAGTTAAGGCAAGAAAATCCTTTCATGCCAGATATGATGCAAAATCTAAGATTTATGTTTATAAAATCGCTAAAAAACCATCGAATGCTTTTAGTTCAAACTACGAAACATATGTTAAAGACTTTGACATCAATCTAGTCAAAGACGAGTTGAAAACATTAGAGGGAACGCATGATTTTAGTGCCTTTAGTCCCAACAAAGAGCTGAAGCCGCCAATTAAAACAATATACAGTTTTACCTATAAAGAAACGAAGACGCATTTCATCTTTAAGATTCATGGAAATCATTTCTTAAGATATATGGTCAGGAGTATCATAGGCAGCGTGATTGCTGTAGGACTTGGAAAGAAACCTAAAAATCAGTTAAGTTTGATGCTTGAAACCAAGGACAGAAATCTAACGGCGAAAACTGCACCAGCATGCGGACTCTATTTATCACACATATACTACTGATTTCTTATATAATTTAACCAAAGGGAGGAATACTTCATGTTTATTACATTTGAGGGTGGCGAAGGTAGCGGAAAGACGACTATCATTGCTAAATTAAAAGAAACGTTGTTATCAAGAAATATTGATGTTATTGTTACGCGTGAACCAGGTGGTTCGGCGATTGCTGAAAAAATCAGAAACATTTTACTGGATAATCAAAATACAGCAATCAAACCACATACTGAGGCGTTACTTTTTGCAGCATCTAGAGCACAGCATTTAGATGAAGTGATCATCCCTAATTTAGATAAAGTCATTTTATGTGACAGATACATTGATTCATCAATTGCCTATCAAGCATATGGCAGAGATTTAGGCAAGGACTTTGTAGAGAAGATTAATGCTTACGCGCTAGATTACATGCCGGACTTAACTTTTTACATTGACTTAGATCCGGCAGTAGGCATTGAGCGCGTCAATAAAAACAGAACCAATAAAAAAGACAGGCTAGATAGCGAAACCAGCAATTTTCATTTGAAGGTTCGCCAAGGTTATTTAAGTTTAGTCAGTCAAGACCAAAAAAGAGTTGTCTTAATTGACGGTAACAGAAAAGTCGAAGACATATACCAGGAAATATTAAATAAGATTTTAGAGAGACTATGAAAGATATTATTGAAAGATTTAAACATGCAATTGAAAAGAAACGATTATCGCACTTATATCTTTTAAGTGGTTCAGCTGGCATTACCAAGAAAAAAATTGTCAGAGAACTTGCTTATGAGATTTTTAAGTCTTTTAATGATTATCCAAGTCTTCGTCAACAGCTAGCCAACGAAAATCATCCGAATTTAGTATATATTGCCAAAGATGGTCAATCGATCAAGAAGGAACAAGTGATTGCTCTGCAAAAAGAGTTTTCAAAGACTTCCTTGGTTGCTGGTCATAGAGTCTACATCATTGAGGCTGCAGAGACGATGTCCAATGCAGCGGCCAATTCTTTACTTAAATTTTTGGAAGAACCGAAAGACAATGAAACCATCGGCTTTTTATTGACCGATGACTTAAACGCGATCATTCCAACCATTCTTTCTAGAGCCCAGGTCATCCTGATTGAAGATGACAGCGAAATAGAATTCATCGAGAGTTTAATGAAAAATGAAATCAATGAAGCCGATGCCTATTATTTATCGACCTTAACCAAAGACTTTGAAGAGGCAAATGCCTTATTTGATGATCCGCAGTACCAAAAGGCAGTCGAGTCATTTGGTGGCTTGTTGCAGTGGTTTTCAAACAGTGATATTCCACTATCGATGCTAATCAATGATTTGGAAAGAAACTTTTCCACTGATAAAAACTGGATTAGTTTTATTTTGAATTTAGTATCAACGGTGATGCTTGATGTCATTCATACCCATATGCATCAAAAGAATATTTTTGAATTCATGGATGAAACGGTTTTGGCTTTAGTAAGCAATATCTCAGTTGTCAAAGCAGAAAAAGTGATTAGAGTATTGCATGAAACAATCAAGCATTTAAGATACGCCGTCAATGTATCAATGACGATGCAGTCGTTTGCTATCCAAATAGAGGAAATATTTAAAAATGGTCGTACGTGATTTATTGGGTACCAATCTTTCGATTGAATCAGCGGTTGGCAAAGCATTTAATTTAGATACGATTGTGTTGTCTGACTTTGTGAGGATTCCTAAGGGAACGAGATTAGTCGGTGACTTTGGATGCGGCAATGCATCAATTATGCTGTATTTATCTCAGAAATTTGAAGGAAACATTTTAGGCATTGAAATTCAGGAAGATAGATATAGACAAGCGCTTTTAAATATAAAAAACAATCAGTTAGACCAAAGACTAAAAGTCATCAATCAGGATTTAAAAACATTTAAGTCAGAAAAACCATTGGATGTCATTGTTTCTAATCCGCCGTTTTTCAAATTAAATGATGACACCAAAAGAAGCAGTGACTTAGATATGATGATTGCCAAGCACGAGATCCATCTGAATTTAGCTGAGCTGGTTTCAACCGCCAGAAAGAACATTAAGCATCATGGACTCTTTTTCTTGATTCATAAAGCAGATCGGCTAGAAGAATTGATTTTGGCTTTAAATGAAAATGATTTTAGATTAAAACGCATGAGATTCGTTCACCCAAATATTAGCAGTGAACCCAATCAAGTATTGATTGAAGCTAGATACAAAGGTAAGGAACACTTAACTGTGATGCCACCATTAATCCAATATAAGGATAAAGATATCTATAGTGATGAAATGCATGCCATTTATCAAGGAAGAAGTTATAAAAAATGAAAATTCAGCATAGCTTTGAAAATGAAATAGAAACACTATACATCGTTTCAACACCAATCGGCAACTTAGGTGATTTTTCAAACCGCGCCAAAGACATCTTGGACCGTGTTGATTTAATCTTATGTGAAGACACCAGAGTGACCTCCAGATTATTATCGCACTACCAAATAAAAACCAAGTTAACCAGTTATCAAAAATTCAACGAACAAGAAAAACTTGATGAGACACTTGAATTCATTAAAGAGGGACATAGTGTTGCCTTAGTCTCTGATGCAGGAACTCCGCTTCTAAATGACCCAGGCTATTTACTAGTTAAAGCTGCCATTCAAGCCGATATTAAAGTGGTTGCCATCCCTGGGGCATCAGCAGTGCTAGCAAGCCTCGTATCATCTGGGTTATTGCCGCAGCCATTTACCTTTATTGGATTTCTCCCTAGAAAGGCAGGCGATCTTAAAAAAGTGATTGCCAAATACATTGGGAGGGAAGAAACGTTAGTCATTTATGAATCGCCTTTAAGAATCAATAAGACGTTATCTGATTTACTTGATATTTTAGGTAATAGAAAATGCGTCTTATCCAGAGAATTGACCAAGAAGTTTGAAACGATTTACCGTGGAGATTTAGAACAGATGTATCAATTTGATTTTGATCAGCGTGGCGAATACGTTATTCTCTTAGAAGGTGATTTCAAGGAAGAAGATGAAATCATTGATATGGTATCTCAAGTCAATTTGTATATGGAACAAGGCTTGAGTGAAAAAGAAGCATTAAAGAAAGTTGCTAAGATATTAGGCATCCATAAATCGGAAGTTTATAAAGCATATAAAATCATTAAATCATAGTAGAATTATTTGATGTAATCAGTTATAATGAAGATGAACTGAATCATACGATGATAAAGATTTAGTATAGTTGATTTTTAAAGAGAGTCTCTGGTTGGTGGAAAGAGATAAAAGCACTATACAGATGGCTTTTGAGTATCTTTTTCGACAAGTAGAAAAAGACGGTAAATCCCGTTATCGATTAATGGAGTGCTTTGGCAACAAAGAACTAAGGTGGTACCGCGGAAAAATCATTATTTCGTCCTTAGATTATTTTTTAATCTATGGACTTTTTTTATGGGAGGTTATTATGGAAAAGAAACAGTTTTACATTTCAACAGCAATCGCATATGCATCAGCAATTCCTCATATCGGCAACGTCTATGAGGTGATTTTAGCAGACGCCATTGCCCGTTATAAAAGATTGGAAGGCTATGACGTATATTTTCAAACAGGAACCGATGAACACGGTCAAAAAATAGAGAACAACGCAAAGAAACAGGATCTCCTGCCAAAAGGCTATGTCGATGTCATTTCATCTGAAATCAAAAGGATTTATGACTTAGTCGATGTTTCTTATGACAAGTTCGTCAGAACGACGGCTGAAAGTCATAAAGCGGTTGTTCAAAAGATATTTGAAAGACTACTTAATCAAGACGATATCTATTTGGGTAAATACGAAGGCTGGTATTCAATTGCTGATGAAGCGTTTTTAACTGAAACGGATATTGTTGACGGAAAAGGACCATCTGGCGACATTCCTGTTTGGATGAGCGAGGATGCATACTTTTTAAAACTGTCAAAATATCAAGAAAGATTGATTAAGCATATTCATGAGAATCCGGCATTCATTGAACCGGAATCAAGAAAGAACGAAGTGCTGCAAAACTTCTTGAAAGAAGAACTGCCGGACTTATCGGTTTCAAGAACTTCGTTTAAATGGGGCGTACCAGTTAAATCCAATGACAAGCATGTGATTTACGTTTGGGTTGATGCACTTTCAAACTATATTACCGGCATTGGCTATGACCCCGATAAAGCATCAGCAGATTTTGATAAATACTGGCCAGCCGATATTCATTTGATTGGCAAGGACATTATGCGGTTTCATGTCATTTACTGGCCGGTTATCTTAATGGCATTAGGACTTGAACTGCCTAAGAAGATATTTGGTCATCCATGGGTTTTGGTTGATAAAAATAAAATGAGCAAATCAGTCGGCAATACACTTTATACCGATAAACTGGTTCAGCATTTTGGTGTTGATGCAGTAAGATATTATGTGCTGCATGAAATTCCGTACGGACAAGACGGCAACATCACCTATGAACTGATGATTGAAAGAAACAACTCGGACTTGGCTAACACATTAGGCAACTTAGTCAATAGAACGATTGGCATGATCAATAAGTATCAAGAAGGTCATGTTAAAAAAGTGATGCTCAAAGAAGAACCTTTTGAATATAGTCTAAAGGACAAATGCGAAGCGCTGCTTAAAACAATTACAGATCATATGAATGATTTAAGAGTTGGTGATGCTTTAGAGGAATTGATGATTGTAGCACGCGCTGCCAATAAATACATTGATTTGTCTGAACCGTGGAACTTAAATAAAAATGGAGAGCATGAAAAACTAGCGCACGTTTTATATGCATTGGTCGAAACTGTTCGAACAATTGCTGTTTTCCTGCAAGCCTTTATGCCAGATACTGCACAAAAGATATTTAAGCAATTAGCAACAGATGAAAAGCGTCTGGATAGTGTTAAAATATTTGGTGTATACAAGGCACAAAAAATCGGCATCGCAGAACCATTATTTGAACGTTATGATTTTGAAAAGAAATTGAACGAAATTATAGGATGATAAGATGAATAAATTCTTTGGGTTTCTAAAAAGCGAGAATTACAAGAAAAAGGTCGTACCGGAAATAAAACGTACAGTAGCGGTTATTGTTTTTACCATTATTTATGGCTTTGGTGTGACATGGTTTTTAGAGGCATCCGTGATACCGATGTATACCGGCGGCATTCCTGGGGTTTCGCAGCTATTGCGTGATTTACTCAAATATACATTCGCTGTTGACGTCTCCGGCTGGGAAGGTTTGTTCATGGGATTGTTTGTTATTTTAGCAAACATTCCGATTATGGTGATTGGCTGGTTTGGCGTATCTAAGAAATTCGTTATCTATTCATTGATTTCAGTCATCATTCAGGCAACGATGCTAGGGTACATACCGAAACTTGATTTGGGCTTATCAAATGCATCTCAAGCCTTAACAGCAACCATCCTGGGTGGTATCTTAATTGGTATCGGTACCGGTGGTGCATTAAAATACGGCACATCAACCGGTGGACTTGATATCATTGCACAATACGTATCACTTAAAAAAGGTCAATCCGTCGGATTCATTTCGATGATCATGAATATTGTTATTGCCATTCTAGGGGGAATCATTACCTCTGGGCATATTCTTGATGAAAACAGTCAAGTGGTTGTTGCCGGTGTTGTTGTATCCTACACCATTCTAAGATTGATTATTTCAACGATTATGACCGATCGCCTGCATACGGCATATCAATTTGTAGCAGTCGACATCATCACTGAAAATCCCAATGACATCATTACCGATATTTTGGTTAAGATTTATCGTGGCGTTACCATTATCAATGTACAAGGTGGCTATACCAGAAAAGAAAAAACATTGATCATGGTTGTCATTTCAAGTTATGAGTTGACAAATTTAACGCAGATGATTCATCAATTGGATAAAAACGCATTTATCATTACACAGCCGGTTAAGCAAGTCATTGGTAACTTCAAGAAGAAAACAATTGCGTAAAGGATAACCATATGGAAGATTTCATTATTACAACAACACATCAAATTGAAGGTTATGACATTGTAACCTATATTGACGTCATCTTTGAAGAAAGCATTTTTGGCATGAGCGCTGAAACTGGTTTTAAATCATTTGGTGAAATGTTCAAAGGATGGACTGGCGAAAGATTCGATGCTGTTTCAGATAGGATTGCTGTCATTAAAGAAGAAATCAAAAGAAGATTCATTAGACAGGCAATTAGAAAAAATGCCAATGCAATCATTGGTGTTGATATTGAAACAACAAGAAATCATGGTGATGGTACGATTGGCATTTCAATGTCAGGCACAGCCGTCGTTATTAAGAAAAAGTAAAACAAGTCATAAAGAAATCCCACAGCGATGTGGGATTTTGTTTGAGGGATGATTAAGAAGTTTCTTTCGTATAAAAGACCATACCGACACCATAATCTTCAATCAAAGTATCCGCAGGATATTTTAAAAGTTTCAGTGTGACATAAAAATCACCAATACATGCAGAAGTATGCATCGCTAATATGATGTACCAAAATATAAACTGACCTGGTATCAATAATAAAAGACTATAGACAATGGTAAGTATAACAAATGGTGCAAGTCCAACGACTAGATAGTGATGCTTATAAAAATAGATGCCTTTAACACTAGCGCTGGCATAAATGCCGTGAAATTGATATCTGACTTTTTCTTTAGTACCCAGTTTAAAGAAGATCCCATGGATAAGCTCATGAACGATCATCATCAATATCATTTGAAGTATAAAATGCGGAAAGTCCCAATTATTGAATTCGAGGTATGTCATTTCTGGAGCAATTAACCAAAAATAAATAACAACAAAAGGAATGAGTGGTATAAAGGCATAAAGATTAACCAAAATCATTAGTTTTTTGTCTTCTTTTAAATCAAGTGCGTAAGCCTGTTGATAACCTTCTGGTAAGGTAGAGTGACTTCTTATCTTTTTCATACATTCTTAAACATTCTTGCGTCCACAAGCGGCAGCAAGAGCGGCTGTAAATAACAGCTAGCAGTGACGGATGAAATCAAAGATCTTAAGTGCGGAAATAAAATTTGGATGGCTGGTATTTGCATAAAGTTTTCCATCTGTTCCTCAGTTGTTCCATCATCAAAAGTATAAGTGCCTGAAATTGATGCTGTAATATCTACCGGAAAAGGTTTGTCTGAGGTGTTGAATACTGAAAAATTAAGCGTTATAATATATGTTCTTTCAGCAGTCTTTTCAATTTGCTTGGTATAAATTGGCGCCATTTGAAAATTTCCTTTAATGTTGTGATTGACAATAGAAATCTTCTTGGTCTGAATGACGGTATTCAGTACTTTCATAGTTAGTCACTTCCTTTGGTTTAATTTTATCATAGTACTTCGTAAATTACCTTTGAATTTATAAGACTGCATAAGAAAAAAGTATTTCAAACATCGTTTTTGAAATACTTTTTTCTTAGTTTTTTAGTATATGTGAGCGTTTAAAGATTATCGATTATTTTGGCTCTACGAGTCTCATATTCTTCAGTTGAAATGATGCCTCTATCGTAAAGCGATTGCAGTGCGTTTAGTTGTTCCTCAATGTTTGTTGATGGAATGCTCATGGAACCAGTCTTACGAGCATTCATGAAATTGATTAAACTGACAGAAAATGTGATAATGTAAATAACGGCTGAAATACCTAGAACCATAGGTTCTATAAAAGGTGACATAAATAATAGTAGGACACCACCGATAATGCTACAAATAAGTGCTGCTTTCCATTTCTTCATGATACAAAGAATAATTGATACTAAATCCATATTTTAACCCCCTAGTTATTTTTTTGTAACATACTACTTCATTGTAGCCTCTTTTGGCAGTTAAATCAAATATTAAATAACAGAATATACGAATTTGGTTAAAAAACAGCATAAAATTAACACTTTAAAAGTCAGTAAACGATGATTATTCATCATCTATTATATATATATAAACTTTCTTTATGGGATATCACAACAAATGATTGTAAAACATTGACATCTATATAAAATTATAGTAATATATTCAACGGTACGTTTTAAACCTTATATTTCCACATTGCCCTTATAGAACTATAAGGAGAAGGTAAAATTATGAAAACATTTATGGCAAACGAAGCAACCATTACGCGTAAGTGGTATGTCGTAGACGCTGAAGGTAAAACTTTAGGTCGTCTTGCAACTAAAATTGCAACAATCTTAAGAGGCAAACATAAACCAAGCTACACCCCACATGTAGACACAGGTGACTATGTAATTGTTATTAACGCGGACAAAATTAATCTAACTGGTAAAAAATGGACAGACAAGACCTATTATAAGCATTCAGGATATCCGGGTGGTTTAACTGAAACATCTGCAAAAGATCAAATGGCAAAGTTGCCAACATCACTTGTTGAAAAAGCAGTTAAAGGTATGGTTCCTCATACAACTTTAGGCGCTGATATGTTAAGAAAATTGTTTGTATATGCTGGACCTGAACATAAGCATCAGGCACAACAACCAGAAAGTCTAGAGGTGTAATGAGATGGCAAAAGAATTAGTTCAATACTTAGGTACCGGACGCAGAAAGTCATCTGTTGCCCGTGTGATTTTAACTCCTGGTAAGGGAGCATTTATTGTCAACGGTAGAACATTTGAAGATTACATTCCATCTGCTGCAACCCGTCTAGACGTCCTACAACCATTAGCACTAACGGCAAACGAAGGAAAATTCGACGTTTCTGCAAATGTTAACGGTGGTGGATTAACCGGTCAAGCTGGAGCAATCCGTCTTGGCATTACAAGAGCTTTAATGGAAGTTGATGAAGATTTACGTAAGGTACTTAAACCAGCTGGTTTAGTGACCCGTGATCCAAGATCTAAAGAACGTAAAAAATACGGTCTTAAAAAAGCACGTAAAGCATCACAATTCTCTAAGAGATAACAATTTTGAAAGAAGCTTCGGCTTCTTTTTTTATGTTATAATTATTAATTGTTAAGGAGGTGTTGATATGATCGTTTTAGTCGGTGCAAGTGCAAGCGGAAAGACAGAACTAGCAAAAATACTTTATCAATTTCATGGCTATCAAAAATGTGTGACAACAACCACTAGAATACCAAGATTAAAGGAGAAAGATGGCGTAGACTATCATTTTATTGATAGGGAAACCTTTCTTGCATTAGAAGCTAATCATGCCTTTCTTGAAGTAACGCATTATCAAGAAAACAAGTATGGCATTCAAAAGAAAGATGTGAATATCAAAGGGATTGTCATTGTTGATCCAGATGGTGCCAACACACTGATTGAAAAACTTGGTCGAGATGCCTTTTTAGTTTATGTTGAAGCGAGCGAATCACTTAGAATTACCAGAATGAAAACAAGAGGTGATGCTGCAGATTTAATTGAAAAAAGACTAAAATTCGATCGTGATGTTTTTAATGTCAATCGATTTAAAAGGGTTGATTTATTCATCCGTAATGAGTCAGAATCACTTGAAAAACTAGCACAAGAAATTCACACCGCATATCAGAGATATCTTAATGAATTTGACCTTGCTTAAGAAGGTAAAAAAATGAAAGTTCAGATTATTGGTTATAGTGGCAGCGGCAAATCAACTTTTGCCGAAAAAATAGGAGCTTTCTATAACATCGCACCAACATACTTTGACCAATTGCATTTTTCTGATCATTGGCAAACCAATGAAGACCAACAAATCATCAATGATGTCAACGAAATCCTTAAACAAGACAATTGGATTATTGACGGAAACTATAACCGGTTTTTAGGCAGCAAACGCAATGATGATGCCGATATCATTTTCTTCTTCAAATTCAACCGTTTCAGATGTTTGCTTAATGCAATCAAAAGAAGAATCAAATACCATAAAAAGGTAAGACCTTCAGCCCCTAAAAACTCGGTAGAAAAATTTGACTGGGAATTCTTTTGGTGGATTATGCTGCATGGCAGAACCAAAAGAATTAGACAAAGATACAAAGAAATATGCAAGACACATAAAGATAAAGTAATTATCTTTAGTAACCACAAACAAGTAAATCATTACATTGATGGTCTAAAAATAAAATAAACTTGTTTATTTAGCATAAATAAATTATAATTATACTTGCGAAATGAGGAACACTAATGAAAAGGGTTAGAGCAAGATACGCGCCATCACCAACTGGATTACTGCATATCGGTAATGCAAGAACTGCATTATTCAACTATTTATTTGCTCGCCACCATGGTGGTGACTTTATCATTAGAATCGAAGATACTGATGTTGGGAGAAATGTCGCAGGCGGGGAAACTTCACAATTAAACTACTTGAAATGGTTAGGTATTGATTGGGATGAGGGTCCGGATATTGGTGGACCATTTGGACCGTATCATCAGTTGAAACGATTGGATTCCTACAAACACTATGCAGAGATTTTACTTGAAAAAGGTTTGGCGTATAAAGACTTTAAAGAGAATTCAAACAAGTACGCCATTCGATTCAAAGTGCCTGCCGATAAAACGTATGCATTTGATGATGTCATTCGTGGTAGACTATCCTTTGAATCAAAAGATGTAGAGGATTGGATTATCCTTAAAGACAACGGTATTCCAACCTATAATTTCGCAGTTGTCATTGATGATCACTTGATGGAAATAACCCATGTACTCCGCGGTGAGGAACATATTACCAATACACCCAAACAGTTAATGGTTTATGAAGCATTCGGTTGGGAAATTCCAATCTTTGGACATATGACAATCATTGTCAATGAACAAAAGAAGAAACTATCCAAAAGAGATTCAAATACCGTACAGTTTATTAGTGAATATGACGAATTAGGCTATTTGCCAGAAGCGATGATGAATTTCCTATCACTCTTAGGCTGGTCACCGGCAAATGATAAAGAAATACTATCTCATGATGAATTGGTTAGTTTATTTGATGAACACAAGCTATCTAGTGCACCATCCTATTTCGACAAACAAAAACTAGCATTCATTAATTCCAGATACATGAAATTACTTTCAATGGACGAGCTTAAAAGTTTATGCAGACCATTCCTTGAAAGAGATGGTATCAGTATACCATCAGAAGCATGGCTGGAAAGTTTATTGTCCATCTTAAAGGATAGATTGTCTTATGGAAAAGAAATTGTGAAGTACTATCATGAGTTCTTCCATGACAATCTAACGTTTAAAGACGAAGTCTTAAATGAAATTAGACAATATGATTATGAACTTGTCTTAAATGATTTTAAAACAAAAATAAATGACTTAGATTTTAATGATTATTTATTGATTGACCAAGCAATCAAAGCAGTCGGTGCAGACACTGCAGCTAAAGGTAAAGCACTATTCATGCCGATTCGGATTGCCACCACAGGTGAGGCACACGGACCAAGTTTGCCGGTATCACTATCCTTGCTGGGAAAAGAAAAAACACTCAGCAGAATTGATGAAATCTTAAAAGTACTTAAAGGAGTTACTTCATGAAGAAAATATTAACATTATTTATCATTGCAGCAACATTGATTTTAGTTGCATGTACTGAAACACCAAAATCAAATGTTAGAGCACTTGTTAGCTCAATTCTCCCAACAACAAACGAAGTATCGTTTAGAGTTGAGGTCAGAGATCCAGATACAGAACTAGCAAACAGAACTTTTTTAATCAAAGTCGTTGGACCAGATGGTTTTGAATTGGAAAAATCTGAAACAATTGCCAGAAATGCAACAAGAACCATTAATTTTGATGGACTTGAAAGAGTAACTGATTATACGATTGTTGTCATTGGAACCAAAGACGGTGCAGACATTGAACTTTTCCGTTTGGCAACACCTTTTAAAACCCTTGCACAAGGTGATACAGAAGATGATCCGCTTTTTGTGACCAGTTCAGCAGAATTTAGAGCGATGAATTCCAGAAAGCATTATAAACTGGCTAATGACATTGATTTCGAAGGTGAATCAATGACACCATTATTTACATCAGGTGTATCATTTAATGGTTCATTTGACGGTGCAGACTATACATTAAGCAACATTCATATTTCGACATCAGCAGACGTCAATAAATCATATTTGTCAATCTTTGGTCATGTAACTAGAGCGAAGATTCGTAACGTTGTATTTGACAATATCCATATCGATAATGATGCAAGACCGTTCATCGGAATCCATTATGTTGGTTTAGTTGCCAGCAAAATAGCGAACAATGACACAGTTATCGAAAACATTACGATTGTCAACTCAAGCATTACCATTAGACATAACCTGAGCGACAGAACCCAAAACCGTAACCTCTATGTTGGCTTACTTGGTGGTTCACTTCA
>CAZIZJ010000003.1:16468-26272 GCA_964543675.1 uncultured Acholeplasma sp.
GGCCCGCGGCAGGGTCGGCACAGCGAGCGAGGGTTCACTTCAAGGGAAAATTGCTAATATCGTCATTAAGGACTCATCAATCGATGTGACGCAAAGCGGTGTCAACGGTACCTATTCTGGTGCAGATGCAGCAACTGTAGGAACATATGTTGGCGGTGTTGCCGGTTTAATTGAAATTGATAAAGGTGTTGGTATTGCCAAACTGGCAGTGCTTGATACTGATATCAATGTGAGCATTGTTCAGGACAGAGCAGGACTTGGTGCCGGTGCCATTTATATCGGTGGAATCTTCGGTGCTTACAGAAGTGACAGAAACTTAGCTGAAGCAGTATCAAATGCCAATATCACATTTAATTATGAAAAACATGAAGACACAGAAACTGCAAAACAAGACACAGTATTTCTTGCAGGTTTAATCGGTACACTATTGAAATCAAATGCAGAAGACTTATACTTCTTTGGTCAAGTGACAGCAGAACTTTCGAATCCAGTCATGAAAATCAATGCAGGACTGGTGGTTGCTCATGCAACTAAATCATCATTAAGAGTTGTTGGTGGTGGTACATTTACGCTTTTAACAACCAACGGTATCCAATCAGTTTCAGCAAACATCTACAATTATCAGTCTCTAGGCGTATGGAATCCATTTAATACAGTCAAAATGTTAGCAGCTGCAGCCATGTCATTTGACGGTAATTCATTTGACTTAAGTGGTTATGACATCATCGGTGAAGCAGCAGATTTGATAACCTCAGAATTCGTCTTGGGTGGCTATAACGATTAATTCATAGATATATTGCAATATATCTATAAAAGATGCGGAACAATTCGCATCTTTTTTGTTGTATAATGGGGTAAATCAAGGAGGTGTCTCAATTGAGTAAATTGATCAACAAAATTTCAAAAACCAGATTCATTAGAGGCATTAACTGCCCGAGATTTTTCCCGCTCTTTGAAATCTATAAAAAAAGACTGCAGGCAACTGTATCTTTCAAGGACGACCTATCCGATTTAATGGATGAAGAAAACCATGAAAAGATTAAAGATTTACTGGCTGATATGTATGAAGTCGATGAAACCGAAAACGGCGAAGAAAAAGAAATCGATAAGATTACGCCCAAAGATGAACAATTGGAAGTGATGATGCCATACTATCAAAAGATTGAAGAGCTTTCAGCAAAGTATGCAGCACATAAATTCAAGGCACCGGTTCAATTTGACTTTGACACCAGAAAACAAAAAAGATTTGAAGCAACAATCGGTGACTATGATTTCTATAGCTTTTTAGACGGCTATCAGGAAACTGATGACTTAGTGAGAGTCATTGAATCCAAAGCCACAACAACAGCGAAATTCAAGAAGCAAGCATATAAAGAAGATGGCATCAAGTATAACTTCTTTGAACGTTCTCCAGACGGCATTTTAATGTCAAGAGAACAGCTTGGGCTAGAAACTGGTGAAAACTACTTTAAGCTCAAAAATAAAATGATGAATAGACTCCATGAAGTCGGCTCATATATTTATGACTTAACCTATCAACGCTATGTCATCGAAAAAAATGGACAAGTTAAAAAGCCAGTCAACTACTTACTGGCTGTCTTAAACAGCAACTACATTTTTGATGGAACATATCTAAACAATGAACCAGATTACTTAAAAGACATCGATAACGAAGATTTCATCATCGATTTCATTGATGTAACTGATTTGACCAAGAGTTTCATCGAATCCTTTGAAAGGGATATTGAAATCGTCATAGACCGGTTGGATCATATGACCTATGACCTAGAAAACCCAGGACCGTTATGTCCTAGAAAAGGGAAGCATCAATGCATGTTCCATGAAATCTGTTATAGTCATGTTCCTAAAAAGAATTCAGTCTTTACATACATGTATGGACACAACGGCTTTAAGGATGAGCATGGCGAAATCCACAGACAAGAAGATTTAATCAATATGGGCATGAAAAAGATTTTGGATGTACCTTATCATTGGTTAAGTAGACCGATCAATCAACTTCAATATAGTGTTTTGCACGATAAAAAGCCTTATCAAGATATTGACAGAATAAAACTGATTTTAGAAAAACTGACCTATCCGCTGTATCACTTGGACTTTGAATCGTTTCCTTGTCCACTGCCAAGATTCAAAGGCGAAAAGGCATATACGCAATCAGTCTTTCAATTCAATTTGCATATTGAGCATGAACCGGGCGTCATTGATAAGGATAAAGACAGCTATTACTATTTGGCAACAGATAGTCAAGATCACAGAGAAGCATTGACTAAATCCATGTGCGAACTGATTGGTGATAAAGGCAATATCATTGCCTGGAACGATAAGTTTGAAAAAGGCAGAATGAAGGAACTGGCAGCATATTTTCCACAGTACCAGGATAAGCTAAATGAAATGATCAATCGTACCTTTGACCTATGGTATGTCTTAAATGGTTTTCATCATGTCTTATATGATGTTTGGGGCATTCCTAAAAAAGAAGGGGTCAACTATTATCACGAGGATCTGCAAGGTTCCTACTCGATTAAAAAGGTCTTGCCGATATTTGTTCCATCATTATCCTACAGTAATTTAGAGGTAGGAAATGGTACCGATGCACTGGTAACTTATGCCAAGTTTCCATCAATGGACAAAAAAGAATTCACCATCAAGCGTGATGCATTAATTGAATACTGCAAACAAGATACATGGGCAATGGCAGCAATTCTAGATGCATTAAGAAATTTAGTTCAAACCGGTTGAAAACGGCTTCTTTTAGAGTATAATAAAATCAGTAAGGTGGTAATCAACTATGTTGAGGATATACAATTCACTGACAAATAGAATAGAATCTTTTGAACCAAGAAAACCAGATAAAGTGAATATGTATGTTTGTGGACCAACCGTTTACGATGACATTCATTTGGGTAATGGCAGACCAGTTGTCTTTTTTGATGTGGTCAAAAGATATTTGACTTTTACAGGATATGAAGTTTTTTATGTATCGAATATTACCGATGTTGATGACAGAATTATTGATAAGGCGATAAAGCTTAATGTCGATGAGGGCGTTGTTGCCAAAAAATATGCAGAAGCATTTTTTGAAGTGGCTCAAAGTATTGGCAGTGATGCCTTTGACTTTACGCCTTATGCAACAAACTATATTGACCAAATGATCAAGTTCATTGAAAAACTGATTGCTGATGGCTTTGCCTATAAAGTCAAAAGCGGCGTCTATTTCAATGTTGGTAAAATTGGTGATTACGGCATCTTGTCCAACCAAAAAATTGAAGAACTCAAAAAAGGCGTCAGAATTGATTTAGAGACTGACAAAAAAGATGATGTCGATTTTGTTTTATGGAAGTTTACGGATGCAGGCATCAAGTATGACTCGCCTTGGGGTAAAGGCAGACCTGGCTGGCATACAGAATGCGTCGTCATGAATCATGAAATATTTAATGAAGAAGCAGATATTCATGGTGGTGGATTTGATTTGAAGTTTCCGCACCATGAAAATGAAATTGCTCAAAGTGTTGCTCACAGTCACCATCACTTAGCGAAATACTGGATGCATGTCGGCAGACTCGATATGGGTAAAGAAAAGATGAGCAAGTCTTTAGGCAATGACATTAAACTCAAAGCACTCTTGAAAAAATATGATGGTGGTGCCTACCGAATGATGCTCCTTGCACACCATTATCGTCGTCCATTTCAATTTACTGACGATTTGATTGAACAATATCAAAATTCATATGATAAAATATCATATACACTCAATAAGTGGAATTTTAATTTTAGATTGAACCAAATAACACACAATAAGTTAAGTGAAAAACATATTGAAGAATTTAAAACGTTAATGAATGATGATTTCAATACTGGACTGGTCATTACATTAATTGACCAGTTGATCAAGGAATTAAACAAATCAGAAAGTAAAGAAATCTTCAATACAATCAATCAGGTGTTAAGCATCTTAGGTGTTCAGACCAAAACGCAAGATGTGACCGATGAGGACTTGGCAAAGTATCATGCATGGCAGCAAGCAAGAAAAGATAAAGACTATGCTGAGGCAGATAGCCTGAGAGATTATTTAAGCAATAAAGGATGGATCTAATTTGAACGGACTATCACTTGCCTTCCTAGGCGATGCATACTATGAATTGATGATTCGAAAATATCTGTTAAATCAAGGCATCACCAAAGTTGATTTATTGCATAAAGCCAAAGTGAAATATTCATCAAGCGTAGCCCAGGCAAAAATAATGAATTACTTTTTAAAAGAAGAAATATTGAATGAAGCGGAAATGGATGCCTTCAAGTTAGGCAGAAATGCAGCGCATTTCGGTAGAAAGAATATTGATATTGTAACTTATCAGCAAGCAACCGGATTTGAGAGCTTAATTGGTTATTTAAGTCAAAATGATGAAGTACGATGTAACACATTAATTGATAAAGGAATTGAATTCATAAAGTTAGGTGAAGCACATGGCGAAAAACTCACAAAATGAATTACTGGCACTACTAGAAGAATCTAATAGTGAACAAGTTAAGAAAACAAAACAAAAAGGTCCCAAGACAGTCGTGGTTGAAGAACCGCTGGCGATGAGTGGGGATCCTTTAGGCTTGATTGAGCCTAAAGGCAGTTTAAAAGAAGCGAAAATACCAGCCAGAATTAAATCGAAGAATGATATTGTCATTGAAAGATATAATCCTGAGGTCAAACTAGGACTTAAAACCGATGATGTTGAACAACGTCAATTGGCTGGACTGGTCAATGTTTCTGAAAAAGGATCAACCAAGACGGTTGGCGGTATTGTCATTTCCAATGTCTTTACCTTTTTTAACCTTTTAATTTTAGGGATTGTTGTTTTACTCGTTTGGAGTGGTGCATCGATTACGCAAACATTCGCATTGCTGATTGCAGCGATTAATACCATCATCGGTATTATTCAGGAAATCAATGCCAAGAAGATGATTGATAAGCTGTCATTGCTTTCTGCACCGACTGCAGTTGTTGTCAGAGACGGACTTGAACAGGAAATCGGAATTACTGATGTTGTCATTGATGAAATCATTAAATTAAACTCAGGTAAACAGATTATTGTTGATGCTGTCGTTAGAGAGGGTACGGTTGAGGTCAATGAATCCTTATTGACTGGTGAATCTGATCCAATCATCAAAAAGGCAGGAGATACCCTTTATTCCGGTTCTTTTGTCATATCAGGCAACTGTTATGCACAAGCAACAGCCATCGGTAATGACATCTATATTGAAAAATTGACTTCACAGGCAAGAAAATATAAGAAACCAAAATCCGATATCTTCAACTCATTGAAATATATTATTAGAACGGTTGGTGTATTTATCATTCCAATCGGTATAACGTTATACTTGTTGGCACCAGGCGAATGGAATGATCCGGATTTTGTCGGTTCAAACATCGTCAAATCTGCCGGTGCGATGCTAGGGATGATTCCATCAGGGTTATTCTTGTTGACATCGGTTGCCTTAGCAGTTGGTGTTGTCAGACTTGGTCAAAACAATACCCTAGTCCAAGAACTGTACTGTATTGAAATGCTAGCTAGAATTGATACCCTTTGTTTAGATAAGACCGGAACGATTACTGATGGCACCATGACCGTTAAATCAGTGATTGAATACGATAGTGTACCAGGACTGCCACTAAAACAACTGGTTTCGGCAATGCTTAATGCACAAAATGATCAGAATTTAACCAGTGAAGCCTTATCTGAACGATTCGGCACGCAAAAAAGAATTAGACATAAAGCATTGATCGCCTTTTCATCAGCCAGAAAATATTCAGCTGTTGAATTCGATAAATATGGCACATTCGCAATTGGTGCTCCAGAATTCATTTTAAGAGACCAATATCATTTGGTGGGCAAAGAAGTTGATAAACAAGCCCAAGAAGGTTACCGTGTTTTAATCATTGCGCAAAGCGATGAAAGCATAACAGGCAATCAATTAACAGGTAAAATTACGCCTGTCGCATTAATCATGATTGAAGACACCATTCGTGCGGATGCACCAGATACAATTGCCTATTTCAAACAAAATGGGGTTAATGTAGTTGTTATTTCTGGGGATAACCCATTGACTGTTTCAAGAATCAGTCAAAGAGCCGGCATTAATAATGCTGAGCACTACATTTCTTTAGACGGCTTATCCGATAAAGAAGTGGTCAGAGTTGCCAATAAATATACAGTCTTTGGTCGCGTATCACCGCATCAAAAGCGACTGCTCATTGAATCGATGAAAAACAATGGTCATGTGGTCGCGATGACTGGTGACGGCGTCAATGACATTTTAGCGTTAAAAGAAGCGGATACTTCGGTTGCGATGGCATCCGGTAGTGAAGCAGCTAGAAATGTATCGCATTTGGTTTTAATGGACTCCAATTTTGCCAGTATGCCAAAAGTCGTATCAGAAGGCAGACGCGTTATTAACAACATTGAAAAGGTTTCAAAGCTTTACTTGACTAAAACTCTATTTACGATATTACTGAGCTTAACCATCATTATTAGAGGTTTAATGGGTTATGAAGCGCTCTATCCGTTAAAGCCATCACACCTGCTTATTATGGAGTTCTTGGTGATTGCCATTCCGTCATTTGTTTTGGCACTTGAATATAATAACGTAAGAATTACAGGTAAGTTCTTAACTAAGATCTTAAAGGATGCAATGCCTGGTGCACTTGTCGTCTTAATCAATGCACTGATTGTTTATGGACTATCCTTGCCGCTTGGACTAGACATCAATACGGTTGCTGGTGAAAAAGGTATTGCCTCATTAATTGGTATTTCAGCAACAGCGACTGCATTCATGGTATTATTTACCGTTTCTAGACCGCTGAATGTCAAACGTTCAGTGATGTTCTTCGGTACGCTGACCTTTGCCATACTGGCGGTGATGCTGTTACCAGAAGCACTTGAATATACACCGATATTTGAAATTCAGAATGTTACCCGATCAACACCGTTTACCTTGCCGCAAATCCTGCTCCTTGTTGTCTTGATTTATACGTCATATCCGATGATGTATATGTTAACCAACATTGTGAAGTGGTTAAAGATTGTTGCGAGAAAAACAGTACACGTTATCTCAGATATGAAATAAGAAAAGCGCATTACGCGCTTTTTTGAAAGGTTGAATAAAAAACATGATTATTTATGGAAAGAACGTCATCAAAGAAGCAATTTTGAATCAAAGACCCATCTATAAGCTTTATGTAGACGAAAAGTCTTTGGATACGAAATTCCTGGAGTTATTAAATAAATTTAATATTGATTATGTGAAAACCAATAAAGGTGAATTAAACAACCTAACCGATAATGGCGTTCATAATGGCGTGGTTGCTGATGTGAAGCCATATGCTTACTTCGAGTTATCAGATGTTTTAAATACCAGTGTCCAACAAAGATTTTTGATGCTGGATGAAATTCAGGACCCGCATAACTTAGGGGCTATCCTTAGATCTGTTGAAGCGACCAAGGTTGATGGTGTCATTGTTTCTAAGAAACATCAAGTGCCTTTGACAGGGGTGGTTGCCAAAACATCAAGCGGTGCAATTGAACATGTCAAAATGATTTTGGTATCCAATCTTTATCAGACCATCTTAAAACTAAGGGATTTAGGGTTCTTGGCAGTAGGTACGGATGGCGATGCCAGTTTAAGCTATAAAGAAATACCCAAAGATCAATCATTGTTGCTGATCATGGGCAATGAAGGCGAAGGCTTAAGATCACTGATTAAAAAAGGTTGCGACATCTTGGTTTCAATTCCGATGCATGGTAAGGTCAATTCATTAAATGTTTCGGTCGCAACAGCATTGCTACTTTATGAAACAATAAGCTAAGGGGTATATATGCTCAATGATTATGAACTAATCTATCTTTATAAAGAAGATCGAAGTGATGAGGTTCTGGAGCGAATCATTGATAAGTATCGACCGCTGATTTGGAAATATATCTATAAATTCTATGTTGATTCAAAAGATCAAGAAGATTTTTATCAAGAAGCATTACTGTCTTTAGTTACTAGTATTGATAGCTTTGAGGAAAAACACAATAAGACATTCACTAAGTTTTTCGAACTGGTGCTTTTTAGACGGTTTATCACCCTTAAAGATAAAGGACCTAAATACGTTTTATTTCCTAAGTCTGAGATTATTCAGGATAGTTATACCCCGGATTTTGATGGATTGGAAGAAAGTATCCATCTTGCACCATTTGAAAAAGAGGTTTGCAGACTGCACTATGATGAGCGGTTAACAGTTGAAACCATTTCAAAAATGCTTGAAAAAGATAAAAAAAGTGTTAGAAATGCTATTCATAGAATTAAAGTTAAATTAAAGGGTTAAAAAGTTTTACCTCTACAAAGGAAAAAAACTATAAAAATAAAAGTTTTACCTTTATAAAAGAATAAAGACCATTCATTTGTTTGATTTCTTAACCGAATAGATGGATATATGAATAACTTGTAATATTTTAAAATAAGTGTAAAATCAATTTGTAATTATGATATAATTATTTAGCATTGACTTACGTGGTTATAATGTTGTAAAATAAACATACATTCATTAAGACCACTAAAAAGGGTGGTTTTTTAATGAGAGAGAAAATAATTTTAGTATGTAGTGAATGTTTATCTAGAAACTATACAACAACGAAAAACAAACAAACCTCGAAAGAGCGTTTGGTGTTAAATCGTTATTGTCCAAAGTGCAATAAACATACAGCGCATAAAGAAAGTAAGTAGGAGCATATTATGGCGATTAAACAAAAAGAACAACAACCTAAAAATAAGTTGTTAGAAATTCTGACAACTGAGTATAAAGGTGAATCATTAATCTTAGGCGTACTAGCAACGATTACGGCAGCACTTGCAGTCATGATCATTGGTAATGTACAAGGCTTTCATATTCCGGCAGACTTTCCAGTATTAGGTGGTTCGCCAAATGATATGATTTTCGCATGGACGGTACTCGTTATTGCAATGCTAGGACTTGCACTTGTTGTTTATCCATTCTTTTTACCGGCATTTCCTGAGTTAAGAAAGATTACTTGGGCTGGATGGAGAGAATTTGCGGATAACGCAGTCAGAGTCATCATCTTTGTTTTAATCTTTACCCTTTTTGTAGCAATCATTGATGTGATTACTATCCGTGTCATTGAGGTATTATCGTAATGGCAGAAAAAATCCCAAGAAAACGCTGGTATGTTATTCAAACTTATTCAGGATATGAAAATGCTGTTAGGGAAGACTTAACACGTCGTGTGGACTCAATGGGGATGCAGGACTATATTTTTCAAACAATTGTTCCTGAAGAAAAGTTTATTGAGAAAAACAAAGACGGCAAAGAAAAAGAAAAGATTAGACAAATTTATCCAGGTTATGTCTTTGTTGAAATGATCGTTACCGATGATTCTTGGTTTGTTGTGAGAAATACGCCACGGGTCACAGGTTTCTTAGGTTCATCTGGTGGTGGAACAAAACCAGTACCGCTATTAGAAGAAGAGGTTAAACCGATTCTACTTAAAGTCGGTATCATGACCAAACCAAATTACGATTACTTGCTCGGCAAAGAAGTGGAAATCATTTCTGGAGTATTTGAAGGAAGACTTGGTAAGGTTTCTGCAATTGACCATGACCAAGAAAAGATTACCGTTGATATTGATGTCTTCGGACGTGCAACACCAACTGAAATTGATTTTGCACAATTTAAAGAAGTTGGCGCTTTAAAATAGACGGGGGTAAACCCGAAAATGCGCTTTCCAATAGGTGGGG
>CAZIZJ010000004.1:0-7702 GCA_964543675.1 uncultured Acholeplasma sp.
ATAGGCTTTAATCTTTAAGACTGCTTCATCAGCACCAGCTTCTCTAATCAATTTAATACCAAGTGCTTCAGCTTCTTTTAATTTGAAAATTGATGCAGCTTCAGCTTCAGCTTGTAAAATAACTTGCTTTTTCTCAGCTTCAGCTTTTAGGATAGTCGATTCATAAAGACCTTCAGCTTCTAAGATCTTTGAACGCTTTTCACCTTCAGCTATTAAAATTGTTTGACGGCGTTCGCGTTCAGCACGCATTTGTTTTTCCATGGATTCACGAATGTCTTTTGGTGGTGTAATGTTTTTAACTTCAACACGGTTGACCTTGATGCCCCATTTATCGGTTGCATCTTCAAGCGTGAGACGCATTTTTTCATTAATGATATCACGGGATGTCAATGAAGTATCTAATTCTAGATCACCGATAATGTTACGTAAGGTGGTAGAAGATAGTGACTCGATTGCGTTAAACGGATTTTCAACGCCGTAAGCAAATAGTTTAGGATCTGTCACTTGATAGAAGACAACAGTGTCAATTTGCATCGTTACATTATCTTTGGTAATAACTGCCTGTGGGTCAAAGTCTTTGACCTGTTCTTTCAGCGATGCAATTGTTGCAACACGATCAACAAACGGGATTAGCCAGTGAATACCAACACCCCAGGTGGTATGATAAGCACCTAAACGTTCAATAACATATTTCTTAGTTTGAGTGACAATTCTAAAACCAGAAACTAGCACGATTGCAATTGCGATGAAAAAGATGATAAGAATGATTAAAAATATATCCATACCTTGCATTAAATTATTCCTCCTTATTTATTTTAGTGACAATAAACTTGTTACCTTCGATTGCCAGTATTCTTACATGTGCACCGACCTCGATGGTCTCACTTGAGATTGCAGTCCAACCTGCGCGTTCAAACTCAACAGCACCACGTTCTGTATCTGAAATCTCCTTTGTTACAATAGCGGTTTTACCAACATATGAGTCGACATTTGTTGAAACAACGTTTTTCTTAAAGTAATTAACAACTATCGGTCGTGTCAATGCCATCAACACAAATCCGGTTACAAAAAACACAATGACTTGCAGCCAAACATTGGTTGGATAGAATACTGCAATAATCATGGTAGGAATTGCAGCGATTGCAAACCAAATACTGACAAAATCAACAGTTGCAAATTCGATGACGACTGCAAAGATAAAAACCAAGAGCCATAACCAAACCACGTATTCACTCATATGCTATAATACCTCCTTTAATGAAACCTCAAGCAAATTGGAATTTGCTAACCAGTTTCCTTTGAATTTTACACCCTTATCATTCAGCTTTAAACCAAAGAGAACAGCGACGCGATTGATAAAGGCTTTATTTGTGATTCTTCCATAAGATGCATTCACACTTATATTATAGCGCGTATGCTCCGGAATGTCGCCCCTCAGTACATCGTTTTTTGATAATGGTCTGATTAAGATCATTGATCTAGCTTCATCGTAGCCCAACATCACCTGATTTGCCGTCTCAAAAAACTGTGCTCCAGATTTATTGATTGTCAAGTTGACTGGTGTAAGTGTTACAATAATTTCCTTTGGTTCACCATTAAACCATGTTATACTCATATTTATCACCTCTGACATATCTATTCTACATCAAATTATTTTCAATGTCAATAAAATTATTAAAAATTATTATTTTTGTCAAATGAATTATATTGCATCATCTTTGGTAATAGTTTTATGCTGTGTTATAATACATTTGATCACTTCGGGGAGCCAATAGTTTGGCTGAGAGGATTCAATTCAAAATCGACCCGTATACCTGATCTGGGTTATGCCAGCGGAGGGAAAGTTATAATATTTTTTAACCTTCACTTTCTTTGGTATCCCGAAGAATTTTTTTATTTTTCTTTAGGAGGAAAAAGAAATGGACAAAGTCTTAAGAAGACTCGTTTTAACAGCAATGCTCACTGCACTGGCAGTGGTACTTGGTATTGTTGTAAAGTTTACCCCGGGACTCAACCTTGAGTTTCCAAATGGTGGCAGTGTATTTGGGTTATACACTTTACCGCTTGTCGTTATCGGTATCTTGCTTGGTTACAAGCACGGTATATTAGGTGGCTTGGTCTATGGTCTGGTTTCATGGCTCCTTGATGGCTATTTCATCCATTGGGTCAGTATTTTTCTAGATTATTTGGTACCATTTTCATTGCTTGGTGTAGCAGGTGCCATCTTTGGTAAAAAAGTACTAGATAAATGGACGTATTTAGTTGGTGCATTTACCTTGGCGTTTTTCCTAAGATGGATCTCGCATGGACTATCAGGTGTCTTATTCTTTGCTGAATATGCACCAACAGATACCAATGTATGGTTTTACTCATTTGTTTTATATAATCTGCCATATGTGCTTTCAAGCACAGTCATTAGTTTGGTGATTGCATTAATTATAAAAAAACAGTTGATAGAACTCAATAAATCATTTGAGTAGTTGATCAACTGCTTTTAAATAATCAAGTCTTGGTTGATAGGAAAAAGGTATGAGAATGCCTTTTTCTTTAAAGTAACTGTAAGGAATTGATTTTCTGCCATCTTTTCTGGATAGTTCCCATAATGGCAGAAAGTCTTCGAACCTCAATAAGTAGTAGGCATTATAAGCTTTCCAGCCAACAATTAAGAAGGCAATGCCACCATGGTTTTTAACATCGGTTAAGTGCCTGACTTGATGGTCATGGATATTAGCTAAAGGAAAAGCCGTTTTACTGTTGGTTTCTTTGGCATCAAAGTCAATATACTGCCCTTTATACAGGCCATTAAAATCGGTGGTTGATGGCGTTCTGTAGTATGCCTCAGTAATTTTGGCTTTATTGCGTGCTGGATAGGACACATTAACCACTTGAATCGGTGTCGGCTTTTTATGAATTACTGCGATATCATGGGTTAAATAATAGGCATTGGTCAGTTCGATGTCAGATTCAAGGGTCATGCCTAAGTTGGCATAGTTATTGGTTTTAGCAACAATTTTCTTTTTATTTGGATATCCTAACATATGGCACGCACCTCTTTTTTTATTATATGACATTTACTGGCAAATTAAAAAAAATTGTAAATTAAAAAGTTTTTTGACAGATAGTTTCAATACTATGTTATAATAAAATAACTAATAACCGTTTCAGAAAGGATAGATTATTTGTGAGTGAGATTCGCTTTTTCGCTTTAGGTGGACTAGGTGAAAACGGAAAAAATATGTATGTCATTGATGTTGACAGACAATATTTCATATTGGATGCTGGTTTAAAGTATCCAACGCAGGAATTATATGGTGTGGATGAAATCATTCCAAACTATAGAATGCTGATTAATATTAAAGATCGAATCAAAGGGATCTTTTTAACGCATGCCCATGAAGATCATATTGGTGCATTACCACATATCTTAAATGAGCTAAACGTACCAGTTTATGCAACGCCATTTACGATGGAGGTTGTTAAAGATTCATTAAAAGAGAAAAACTTTGATTTAAATACATTAACCTTAAATACGATTGATAGAAATACAATCATTAGAAGTGGTAATGTCAAGATTACCTTCTTTTCAACAACCCATTCGATTCCTGAATCAGTCGGGGTTGCTATTCACACCATTGACGGCGTGATTGTCTATACCTCTGATTTTACCTTTGTTCAAAATGGTGATCCAAAGTATCAAACAGACTTTTCAAAGATCAATGAACTGGCGCAGAAGAATGTTATTGCCTTATTAACTGAGTCACTTGGTTCAACGCTCATTCAAGATGGTGGCATCCAGGATGCATTAACCCACCGAATCAACTCAGTTTATGCCAATGCAGAAGGCAGAATCATTGTTTCGCTATTTTCATCAGATTTACAGAAAATTCAAAGAATCATTGATATTTCATTGATTCATCATAAGAAGATTGCCATCATCGGTAGAAGAGCACAAAGAATTGTTGATATTGCGATTGAAAAGGGATATTTAAACATTCCTGAAGAATCTTTGACCAATTTAAGATTTATTGACGAAAAAAATAAAAATGATGCAAATAACTTAGTATGTTTAGTGACTGGTAATCGTCATGAACCATTCTTTATGCTACAAAGAATGTGCAAGAAACAAGACAGATTGATTCATATCAGTGAAAATGATACGATTTTGTTAATGACGGCACCAGTTCCTGGTACTGAGAAAATGGCAGCTAGAACATTAGATGTTTTGTATCGTTCAGATGCCCAAATCAAAGTCATTGATAAACGTCTGTTGTCTGCTGCTCATGCAACAGCAGAAGAAATCAAGATGATGATCAACTTATTAAGACCAAAGTATATTATTCCAACGATTGGCGAATATCGTCATCAATATGGCGTTAAAACACTTGCGGAAGGCTTAGGCTATCCTGAGGAGAGTATATTCTTGCTTGATAACGGAGACAGTGTTAATTTTAACGACGGAAAAGATGCATATGTTTCTAGAGGCGAAATCAAAACCGGTGACATCTTAATTGATGGAACTGCCATAGGGGATGTCAATGACTATGTCATGAGAGACAGAGAGTTACTAGCTGCAGATGGTGTATTGCTGATTATTGCCAATGTTGATCCGAAACAAAAAAAGGTTTTAGGTGAAGTCGAAGTCGTTACCAAAGGATTTGTCTATATTAATGAATCTGAAACCATCATTCAAGATATTAAACAACTATTTGACAAAGTATCAGATAAGCATCTTAAAGGTAAATACATTAACTGGAATGAATATAAACTAGAAATCAGAGATGAAGTATCTAAGTTCATTTATGGTGAAACAAGAAGAAGACCAATTACTATTCCTGTTATTATCTCAACCGAAGTTAATCAAGAAGTATAAAAATGTCTTTTCCTAAAAAGACATTTTTTTATAGTATTCCATGTTATATTTTTCATCTAGTGATAAAATGAGGTAAAACCATACGAAAGAATAGGCATTTTTCATCTAGAGTATCCGATGAGAGAAAGAAAAATGTTTTTATGGTAAACGAAATGAAGATGTTTTATTATATTGCAGAAAAATCAATCTTGGAGCGTTCTTTATGAAGGATAAATATGAAAGATTCACACATATATCAATGTATATTTTTTGTCTGGGTATTTCTATAGGTTTATCATTGTGCAGTCTTATATTCTTGGTAGCCATTGGTGAACTCTACCTGAAAATTGGGTTCATGATATTTTTAAACATTTTTTCAATAGTGTTATTATTGATGAGTTCTAAGGTTTTTCTTACAAAAATAGCCATTGATGAAACAGGGATTAAAAAAACATATCTAGGCAAAGTTATAAAACAACTGGAATGGCAACAAATAAATGACATTAAAATTCGGAGTAGTGGCTATCATAACTGGATTATTATGTCAGCAGACGTAATAAATGAGAAACGACTCGAGCATAATATATTTATCAAAGATTACATTACCATTCGAGAAAACAAAAAAGTCACCAGTTTAATATATAAGTACGCTAATGAAGCTGTGAAAAGAAAAATATTTAATCAATTTAATAGAGATAATATAGTTCAGAACAATGGTGATTGATTATAAATAAAGAATCATTCTCAAGTAAATGATTAGGAAGTTTGACTTATTTCTTTTAATTAGGGGAAACATATGAAAAAAACAGCAAAATTTATTTTATTTTTTGTTTTAACGATAAGTCTTGGTCTACTGACAGGATGCGAAAAAGTAATCAGAATAACAAATTTTCATGACATGAAAGACTTGCCCAAAAATCCAACTAGAATCGTATTTGGAACAAACTCACAAAATTATGATAATGAGAACGAAAGATATGGCGATCCGATTGAATATGAGATAGCAGGCGATAAGATTGCTGAGATAGTAGACAAACTTTTCGCAATAAGATACGAAGCATATCCGGACTATGTAGACATTGATTTATCGCCAATCGTTCGCTATTTAGTTTTCTATAATGATGATGGAGTTACTTGGACTGTCTATCTAGGTTTAATCTGGCATAATGAACGTTGGTATTACCCAATCGATAATAGTGATTTAATAACGTTTTTATATGAATTGATAGGGGAATAAGTGAAAAAAACACTTGAGGTGATATGTGGTGATTAAGAAAATGTTTTTGATTATGACTGCTTTATTGATGAACTTGTTTTTGCTTATGGGATGCGACTCAGGAATTCGTTTTGACATCAGATATGATAAAATGACTAGTTTTGGCACTAAAGAAATTGCTGGTGAAACAACAATGAATACGTTAGAATTGGTGAGTTCATTGCAGGAACTAAAAGATTTATGTGATGAATGGCATAATGATGCGTTTCAAGAAAATAGCACAGATTATTCGAGTGAATTGAGTGTAATCATACGAAGTTTTGACGAAGATTTTTTTAGTGAAAAATCGCTTGTTATATATTCTTTTGATAGAGGGCACAGGTGGGAAACTCAAATAAGAAGCATTGAAATAGATGAATCAATATTAATAGTAAAGACGCAATTAGTTTCAAAAGAAGGAACGTTTACCAGTGAGGCTTTCAATTGGCTAATGCTTATTGAAGTAAATAAATTAGATATCATTGACGTTACTAGCATACGAGTGGAGGATAAATAATGTTTAAGAAATATATTTCAATGTTTGGTTTAATTATATGTTTAGGATTTCTTGCTGCATGTAGTAATAGTATTAAAGAAAAACATGTCAGTGATATGATTGAATTGCATACATGGTATTTTACTTCGGGCATATCAAATAATGCAATTAAAGTTAAGTATAAGGATAATACAGTTTTTGAATGCACTGTTGACAAAGGAGGTATAGGACTTTCAAAAAGCCATGAAAGCAAAAGTGTTACGATTGGATCGGGCGAAACAATTTATTGGAGTCCATTTGATGATGAAATTGCAACATGGGCTGATTTGGCTTATATTCAAATTATCTTAAAGGATGAAGATCAAATCATAGGTTATGCTGTCATAGAGGTAAAACGAAATCCGGACTGGAACTATAATGCTGAAATCTTAAAATCAGTAGTATTTCCAAAAATAAATGGACAGTATCAATCTATAACAGAAGCGTATGTAAATACTACTATAGCAAGCATCATAGCAGCAAGATAAGCAAAACGATAAAGACCAATCCTGTGATATCATCCCTCTAAAGTAGACACTACAAATAGTTAAAGTAGTATCTATGAAGGAGGGATTTTATTTTGAGCAAAAATAAATTTACAAAAGAAACTAAAAGGCTTAACTCCTATTCAATTTAGGAATCAAGCCTTACAAAACTAATACAAAATTTAATTATTTCAACTGTCTACCTGACAGGGATATGTTCACTGTTAAAAATTGGTCTTTTTCGTTTCATACATGTGCGCAGTGCTAATTTATGGATAGTATGTTTAAAACATTCATTTTTTGTACCAATACAAATACTCTTTTAACATTTTAATAAATCCTGAAATGAAGAATATAGTAAACCATAAGGCCAGTGGTATAAATAGATAAACTAAAGTGTCGGCAAGCGATCCAGAGCGTTGACGTGTAAAAACTAAAAATAGATAAATCGACTGAGATATCAGTAGGTAGCCAAAGAAACCAATAAAGAATAAATAGCTGATAAAACTAATATAATAATATGATTTACTGAATTTTTTATTTAATGGACTTAACTTTCTTTTGGATTTGCTCAAATC
>CAZIZJ010000004.1:7712-8484 GCA_964543675.1 uncultured Acholeplasma sp.
CTCAAATCAGTTCCCCTTTAATCTATTGACATCCTCTATATTTTATACTATTTAGAGTACAACGCATCTCAATTTCAATCAAAATTAAGTGTGATAAATTTTTGAAGTTTTGCATGTCTTAAACTGCTAACTAGATATCCAGTGGCAGTTTTTTCATATGTATAGTCTGGATGACTTTGTAGATTCAGTTTTGTTTCAATTAGCATCTTATCTTGACTTTGTGTAAGCCTAAAAGTAATTTGATGATCATCAAATTCATAGATTTCTGCAGTTGACCATAATATTCTGATCCTGTTAGGAAGTAAAACATTGATTGGTAGCATCATTCCTTCTTGACTAAATAAATCAAGTTCTAGACCATCAAAGAGCAGTTTCCCGTTATCTTCAATTTTTACTTTTTTATCGTAATGATCTAAATTCAAGAGATGAATGAAACTTTGATCTTTATGACTCGTTTTGGTTAGAAAATGAATATCACTATTGCCGATAGTTTTTAGTTTTGGTGTAATTCCTAAGTATGTCATCAATTGTTTCATGATTCTTATGTGACCTGGAAGATTCGTTGTTAAGAAGACAACTTGATGATTGTTTAAGTACCCTAGGCGTTCTTTACTAGGATAGTGAGATAAAAAGGTTTCTTTGGTTGTTTCTAGTGTCTGACCATAAAACGTTCTAAAACTAGTTTCATCTTTAATGAACCCGTCATAAAACAGGGTTAAGTATGGTGTTGTCCAGTCATAAGACATTTGTTTTGGTTTAACTTCCAAGTAAT
>CAZIZJ010000004.1:8494-9268 GCA_964543675.1 uncultured Acholeplasma sp.
AATGGGTTAAACGAGTTGGTATTGTTATAATATTTGATTTCTAGGTAATCAATAAGTATTGTACAAGGCTTTCCTAACATATCTAAAGTAGGTAATTCACCAACCAACAACAACTTACCACCATCTTTTAGATAGTTAACAAGTTTTTCTTGAATTTCTTTATCTAAGTATTTAGCAACGCCTAAAACAAGAAGTGGCGTTTCTTTTGCATCAAGTTCATCTTTTTCAAGCCATAGTGCTTTAAACCGGTAATTTAAGAGAAGCAGTTGTTTAATCGTTTGATCCCAGTAAGTGTTTGCCCGGTGGAAATTCAGATTTTCTATCATTTCTTTTTCTTTAGTATTTTTAGGATAATGATATTCAGTCATAAAATAGTCAGCAAGAAAACCAATCTTTAAATCATCAGTATCCTCTTTCATTGGACCGATGATTTCACTTAAGGCATTCATCATGCGCGTGGTTTGTCTTAATCTAGGATAAGTGTAGTTGGTACTGCCATCTGATTGAATTGGTGCTGCAAACCCATGTCTTTCCCCAGTAAATGCAACTCGATCGTTGCCGTCTCCTACAGGTTGACGCAAGTATTGATTAAAACCACCAACCATCGTGTAGTAGTTCAAGAGTTTATGGTTTTGCGCAATAAAAATGCGAATTCTAAAATCAACAGAAGAAGGCAAATATCTCTTACCCAAGTTATCCCCATAGTTGCCACTGCCAACAGCAAACTCCAATGCAGTGAGCGGTTGACCATGACGAATGGTGCTTTCAGTTAAT
>CAZIZJ010000004.1:9278-12076 GCA_964543675.1 uncultured Acholeplasma sp.
CAGTTAATGCATTCACAATGTAGACATCATGGAATGCTTCTAAATCAATATCTTGATAATAGACATCAATTCCAGGAATTAGGGAAGAATGCTGATAACTTTCAATCAATTGACTAATGCCAATTGGAAAGGTCTTTCCACGACCAGCAGAAGTACCATGGATGTTTACAAAGTAGAAAGTATCTTTTAAACCAAAAGATTCAAGATATGCTTTTAAGATATCAACGTATTTACCAAATCTTTGACGGAAGAAATTACCTAAATCCCTATGATATGCTAAACCAAATTCCTCGCTTGGACGATAATAATCAAAATCTTCTGGATAATTTTTGCCAAACTCAGATTTAAAGTCATTTAACGCACTATCTGATAAATCGGCTGTATTGGTTACCCAGTTGAGCATACCTATTTCATTATCAAGCTGAAAACCGATAACATGTCCACCTTTTTGATATAGAAACTTTTCAGCCACATCATAAACTGCCTGATACCACTTTTTAGACTCTCTTAAAAAAACAGGATTTAAATAATCAATGATTGGTCCGGTGGTTGCTCTTTTTTCCCAAGTCACAGCACGAAGGTTCGGGGATTTCTTGTATAACCAATAAGGTAGACCTTCGTTTTTGAATTCAGCCATAATATATGGTCCTGGTCTAAGTACTACATAGAGTCCTTTTTCCTTGGTTAACTCTAAAAAATAATTTAAATTTGAGGAGGCAACATATTTGCCAGTAAAATCATAATCATTCTCAATTTCTTCGTGTGAAAGCCAAGGAACATAACTGGCGACTGTATTGCATCCAGTTTCCTTGATTTGATCTAAAATACGTGGCCAGTTTTTCGGATCTGATCTAAAATAGTGAAATTCACTGGCTAAAAGAATTTGAGACTTACCATTGATGTAGAATTGGTTTTTATCGGTTTTCAACATTGCTGTATCTCCTTTTATCATATAAAACAGAATTAGTTATCGAAACGTTTTTATTTAAGACTAGAAAAATAGTGAGCAATATAGCTTAAAAAATGGTAGATACTGCAAGTATTTTCATAAAAATTGCTAAACAAAAGCGCTTTAACTCGCAATAAAAAACCACGTCTTGGTTTTTTATTCAGCGTACATTCTGAAATAATCGTTCGCTATCGTTCGCTTTTCAGATTTTTTTTAAATCATTTGAATCAGCTACTATAAGTATATATTTTAATCTCTCAATAATGATTCAATCAGTGCTGGCAAATAAAGTGGTAGATCTGGTGGACGTCTTGCAGTAATGATGTGACCACTTGTTACCACAGGTTGATCAACCCATTTGGCACCAGCATAAATCATATCATCTTTAATACCTGGTGTTGATGTCATTTCAACATCTTTTAAGATACCAGCAGAAGATAGCACCCAACCGGCATGACAAATCGCACCAATGGTTTTTTGATGTTTATCTAAATATCTGACAAAATCAAGTACTTCAGGAAATCTTCTTAATAAATCAGGTGCCCAGCCACCAGGAATAATTAAGCCATCAAATGTCTTGATGTCAACTTCTTTAAAGGATAAATCTGATGTTGTTGATAGACCATATTTACCATGATAGACCTTTTCTTTTTCAAGAGCAGCAACAACAATCTCTGCACCAGCTTCCTTTAAGCGAAGTAGTGGATAATGGAATTCTAAATCATCGTAATCGTTTGAAACAATTGTTAAGATACGTTTGCCTGTTAGTGTCATTTTTATTCTCCTTTTTTTGAATAGCCTTTGACTTTGTCGATTAATTTCTTTCTTTCCATAAGTGCTTTTTCATAAGCACTTTCATCTTTTGGCTTGTAGTATTTCTTATGCAGTATTTTTTCTGGTAAATACTGTTCACTATTGAGCGAATTTGGATCATTATGAGGATAATGATACGCTTCTGGATGTACTTTTAAATACTTATTATCAATATGTTTTGGAATATCACCAGTGATGCCAGATTCAAAGTCTGAAATGGCTTCATCAAGCGCGACAAGTGCCGTATTTGATTTAGGTGATAATGCCATATCAACAACGATCGTTCCTAGTGGAATTCTAGCCTCTGGAAAACCTGTCATTCTAGCTGTTTGTGCAGCTGCTAGCACTTTTGAACCCATGGTAGGATTGGCTAAACCAATGTCTTCATAGGCAGTAACCAACAACCTTCTAATAATAACCTCTAAGTCACCTAAGGTAATCAGTCTTGCCAGATAATGAAGCGATGCATCAACATCACTGCCTCTAATTGATTTTTGAAGTGCTGATAGCATTTCATAATAATGATCTTCATGATCATCGAGTGATAGTTGTGGCTTTCCGGCGAGCCTCCTCACAATGTTTGAGGTTAATGTTTCGCCGTCTTTTAAGACAAGTGATGCACTTTCAAGCAGATTTAATGCTGATCTGATTTCATGATTTGAAGAACGAATGATTGATTGAATGGCATCTTCACTTAATTTGATATCGGCATCTAAAAATGCTAAACCGTTTTTAAGTGCCTTCTTAATATCAGCGTCACTAAGTGATTTAATCTCATATAAATGACAGCGTGATCTAATCGCGATATTAATACTTTGATAAGGATTAAGAGTGGTTAAGCCAATCATGATGGCTTTACCACTTTCTAAAAAGGGCAGTAAATAATCCTGAATATCAGTTTTCATCCGGTGGATTTCATCAACAATGATTAATACATCATGATAAGCCGTCATATCCAAGACACTTTTTAGTTTCGCTTTATTGTCGGTTGATGCATTAAAAAAGTAAGTGTCTAATTTAGATGCCTCGCTAAATA
>CAZIZJ010000004.1:12086-25961 GCA_964543675.1 uncultured Acholeplasma sp.
AAATAAAGGACAGCCATTTTTTCTTTTCTAACATCTTTGTTAAAACACCATCTTTGGCTAAAAGATGGTCTTGGCCGTAAACATCTTCAAGTGTTTTTGGTCGCATTTTGCTTGCTAGTGGTTCCATATCATCACATCCTATAAACATTATACCATCTAATTTCATTGTAAAACTGGGCTAAATATTCTATAATATTTATATATGCCATCATCGGCTATTTTTTTCCAAAGGAGAACGACATGGACTTAAAAAAATATATTGCAGCAGTTAAAGATTTTCCTAAAGAAGGTATTTTATTTAGAGATATTACACCATTGATGTTAGATGGTGATGCTTACCGTTTTGCAGCAAGTGAATTTGCTCGCTTTGCAAAAGAAAAAGAAGCGACATTAATTGTTGGTCCAGAAGCCAGAGGATTTATCTTTGGTTGTCCGGTTGCCGTGCAGCTTGGCATTGGGTTTGCTCCAGTTAGAAAACCAGGCAAACTGCCAAGAGAATCAGTCACTGTTGCTTATGATTTGGAATATGGTTCAAATGCGCTATCTTTACATAAGGATGCGATTAAACCAGGCGATAAAGTTGTCATTATTGATGATTTATTGGCAACTGGTGGTACAATGCAAGCAACCATTCAATTGGTTGAACAGTTAGGCGGCAATGTCGTTGGACTATCATTTTTGATTGAATTAGATGATTTAAACGGTAGAGAACTATTAAAAGGATATGACGTTCAAACGTTATTGCACTATTAATAAATCGTTTTTTAAAAGGAGGTGGTTATTTTGATGGAAGACGCATTATATCAAGCATTGATGCATGATATTGCACACTATATTACCACAGATGAAAATATCAATTTAATCACCAAAGCATATGAACTGGCAAAAGAAAAGCATTTGGGACAAATGCGTAAGAGTGGGGAACCATACATTACCCATCCGGTTGCCGTTGCAAGAATTCTTGCTGAACTGCAAGCAGGACCAAATACCTTGGTTGCTGCGCTTCTGCATGACACAGTGGAAGACACTGACTTAACCTTGACTGATTTGGAAAAGATATTTGGTAAGGATATTGCATCACTGGTTGATGCAGTAACCAAGTTAAACAAATTGACTTTCCAGTCAAGCGCGCAAGCAGATAATCAACAAAAGATGCTTTTGGCAATGGCCAAGGACATTAGAGTCGTCTTAATCAAGATTGCTGACAGAATTCATAATATGCGCACATTGGATGCGATGGCACCAGAAAAGCAATTAAGAATTGCCAAAGAAACCTTAGATATTTATGCACCAATTGCCCATAGATTGGGTCTTTTCCGTTGGAAAGCAGAACTAGAAGACAGATCACTTCGATTTGTTGACCCAGCAATGTACTACAAAGTCTCTAATTTAGTTAAAGTCAAAAAAGAGGAACGCGAAAGCTCAATCAATAATGTCATTGAATATATCAAAGACTTATTTGAAGAGTCACAGCTTGTCAACTTTGATATTAAAGGGCGGATTAAAAACATTTATTCGATTTATAAGAAAATGGTCAACGCCGCACGTTCTTTTGAAGATATCTATGATTTGCTGGCTGTTAGAATCATCGTTGATAAGGTAGAAACATGTTATCAATCCTTAGGTATCATTCATGCGCATTTCACGCCGATTCCTAAAAGGTTCAAGGATTATATTGCTGTACCTAAGCCAAATATGTATCAATCACTTCATACGACTGTCCTTCACTCAGACGGAACGCTTTTTGAAGTGCAGATTCGTACCCATGAAATGGATAGGGTGGCAGAAGATGGTATCGCAGCCCACTGGGCATATAAAGAAAACAAGGTTTACTCCAAAGAAAAAGAACAGTTTGAAATTGCAGCCCGTCTGAAGTGGTATGCCGATTTATTAAAACTGACTGAAGACAGTGATGATAAACAAGGCACTTCTCAAGAATTCGTTGACACCATTAAAACCGACATTTTTTCAGCCAATGTTTATGTGTTTACACCAAAAGGCGAGGTCATTGAACTGCCTGCTGGTTCAACACCAATTGACTTTGCTTACCGAATTCATACGGATGTTGGTCACCGCATGGTTGGTGCCATGGTCAATAATAGAATCGTCACCTTGGATCATCAACTGCAAACCGGTGATGTTGTCTCCATTAAAACCAATAAGAATTCATCCGGACCAAGTGAGGACTGGCTAAAGATTGCTAAGTCGCCACATGCTAGACATAAGATTAAAGGATTCATCAATAAAGAAAATCAAGAAATTACCTTGGTAAACGGTAAAGAAGCATTAGAAAAAGAACTGTCAACCATTAAAAAAGATTATGAACTAAACGATGAGTGGGTTGAAAAGAATTTTGAAAAGAATTCGATAGACACGCTTGAAGGCTTATATCTTGAAATTGGCAAAGGCAATATTTCAGCAAAAACGGTTGTCAATAAGTTGTCCCCTGATGAAAATAAAGAAGCACTCTTACAAAGACAGCTAGAGCGTACAGCAAGACAGTTGATTGCAACCTCAGATACTGGCGTCATTGTTGAAGGCTTAACGACACCACAAATCAAACTGGCTAACTGCTGCACGCCGATTCCAGGCGACCCAATTGTCGGTTATGTCACCAAAGGCAGCGGCATTGTCGTGCATGCAACGCATTGCACCAATATTACAGAATATGATGAAAAAAGGTTGCTTCCTGCTTTATGGGGTACCAATGTTACGAGAAAATATGCAACCTGGCTTAAAATCAAAGGTAGTTCAAGAAATGGTTTGTTAACGGAAATCATCCAAGTAGCGAATGCCAGCGGCATTTCAATTGCTGAAATATCGGCAATTGCTAATTCACAGCTAGAAAGCGTCATTCGATTAAAGATTTCTTTAAACAGGTTAACGGAATTATCAAGTCTGATTGCCAACATCCAAAAAGTACCGCAAGTCTATTATGTTGAGCGTGATATTCGATGAGAATGCTGGTTACTAAAGTAAGTCAGGCTAAATTATCAGTTGATGATCAATTAGTCTCATCGATTAACACCGGTTATGTCGTTTATTTAGGTGTCAGTGACACTGATAATCCTTCAATTGTAAAAAAATGCGCTGAAAAACTATCTAAATTAAGAATTTTTCATGATGAGGCTGGTAAAATGAATTTGAGCCTTGATAAAGAGAAACATGAGATTTTAGTGGTATCACAGTTTACACTTTATGGTGATGCATCCAATAATAATCGACCAAGCTTTACCAGAGCTGCAAAACCTGATTTAGCCAATGACTTGTATTTGCATTTTGTCGAATTGCTCGGTGAAATGGGTTATGCTGTAAAAACTGGCGTGTTTGGCGCACACATGGTTATTGATGCGACTTATATCGGACCGTTTAACTTAATTTATGAATTAGGAGACTAAGGATGAAAATTAACTATAAACTACTCAACATTTTAATTCTGCTATTAATTGTCTGTCTTGTCTTTTTCATTTGGCCGTTTATTTCTGGTGTCGTTGATACAGCATTGTTTGCTTTATTGCCACTGATTATCGCCTTTACAATCGCCTATATTCTTAATCCGCTGATTAACTTGTTGGAAAAATATAAAGTGCCGCGCTGGCTAGGTATCTTTTTGGTTTACACACTGACTGTTTTATTCGTTATTTACTTAATATATGGCGTCATCAAACCAGCATTAGACGAAATCGGCAGTCTAACAGTCGGCATTGAAAACATCTTGCTTGAAATCGGTAATATTTTAAATATTGATACAACTGATGTTGCGAGCTATGTCAACAGCGTTGTATCGGATGTGATTATATCGTTAAACAATTACTTTACAGCAACCGGCGGTACCGTTGATCTCGTTTGGACAACGATTGTCGGTGGTGCTGTTGTCATCGTCGTAGGGATTATCTTCCTATTTAATTTTCCAAAGATGCGACATGGCATTCGCGATTATCTTTCAGAAACGGTGAAGCCGAAAACTTTTGATTACATTAAATCAATTGATAAGGAACTGACCAATTATCTTTGGGCAGAAGTGATTATTGCTGGGATCCAAGCACTAGAATATGGTGGTGTGATGCTCGTTATGGCACTGTTCTTCCCAGAATTTTGGGTCTTTGTTCCACTGGTCGCCTTTGTTGCAGCCTTCTTATCACTGATTCCTTATTTTGGTGGATACTTCTCCATTCTATTTACAGCAATCATCATTATGACCGTACCAACGGCTGCATACGGGATGATTGCACTTGGTATCTTTACGCTGATTTTCCCGCAACTTGATGCTTATGTCATCAATCCGAAGATTTACCAGACGCAGCTTCGGTTGAATCCCATTTCAACGATTGCTTTCGTTCTGCTAGGACAAGCATTCTTTGGCATCATCGGTGCCATTTTATCGGTACCAATTCAAGTCGTTATTGAAGTTACGATGAATTATTATAAAGAGAACATCAAAAAGGGCTTAAAAAACTTCAACGATACATTATAAATTGTTGACTATCATATCATAAAATGATAAGATAATTATGAATTCAATCGGTTGACGATGAAGAAGAAGTGATTAAAAAATCTATTGTAGCGACCAGTGGTTTGGTGAAAGACTGGAATGATTTAAATCACGGGACAACTTCGGAAACCAGCATAACTTTCAAGGGCCAGGCAACTGGAACTAAGGTGGCACCGCGAAATCATTTCGTCCTTAGAATATTTTAAGGACGATTTTTTGTTAAGAAAGGACAAATTTTATGAAACAGCCTGTAATTTTATTTGATCACTATATGTTAAGGGATATTGAATTGACTGATGCAAGCGATATGTTTGAATACGGTTCAGACATGGAAGTCGTTAAATTCTTAAGCTGGGGTCCATACATGGATGTCACAGAAGCATACGGTTCAATTAAGCAATACTTCTTTAAGCGACCAGAAAAAGGATTGCCAGTAGGCTACGCAATTGTTGATTTAAACACCAACAAGATGATTGGCACTGTTGATTTTCATACGAAGTTTGCTGATGGCTCGGTTGAAGCCGGCTATTGCTTGAATAAAGCATATTGGAATAAAGGTGTAATGACTAAAGCCTTAAGAAAGTTACTCGAAGTCGGTTTTTGGTATTTAGGCTTCCATAAAGTGATTATTGGTCATGCCAACGAAAATGTTTCTAGCAAGCGCGTCATAGAAAAGAATAATTTTGTTTTTGAAAAAGAAGACCCAGAAAAATACTATAACCGTTTTACTGGATTAAAAGAACCCTCAAGCTGGTATTACTTAACAAAGGAGGACTTTAAATGAGTCAAGTTAAAGTCAAAGGCACATATGATATCTTGCCAAATGATGCAGCGAAATGGCAAGCCTTAGAATCATATGTCCGAACACTATTTAAAAAATTCAACTATCAGGAGATTAGAACACCAATCATGGAGTACTCCAGTGTTTTTCATCGTGAAAACGAACACTCTGATATGGTAACCAAAGAAACCTATAACTTCTTCGATAAATCAGAAAGAAGTTTAACCCTTAGACCAGAAGGCACTGCAGGTGTCGTTAGAAGCTATATTGAAAACAAACTTTATGCCAATCAGGATTTATCCAAGCTTTACTACATTGGACCAAGCTTCAGATATGAGCGACCGCAAAAAGGACGTTTCAGACAATTCATGCAGCTTGGTGTTGAAGCACTTGGTTCCAATAATCCTTTATTGGATGCCGAAGTGATTTCGATGGCATATGAAACGATTAAAGGGTTAGGCTTAAAGGATGTTGTCGTTAAGATCAATTCGCTAGGTGACGATGAAGCTAAGAAAAACTATCAACAAGTACTCTATGATTACTTGCTGCCATTTAAAAGTCAGTTGTCGCCCGATTCCCAAACCAGACTGGAAAAGAATACCTTAAGAGTTTTGGATTCAAAAGCAGAAACTGATCAAGCAATCATTAAAAATGCACCATTGCCGCTAGATCATCTAAACATTGAATCAAGCGCTAATTTTAATGCTGTCACTGATGCACTAGATGCTGCAAAGGTTGCATACGAAATCGATAAGAAACTGGTTCGTGGTTTGGATTACTATTCACACACTGTTTTTGAGATACAGGCAAACATTCCAGGTTTTGGTGCGCAAAACGCTTTAGGTGGTGGCGGTAGATACCAAAACCTCGTTAAAGAACTAGGCGGACCAAGTGTTCCTGGCGTTGGCTATGCCTTTGGCATGGAGCGACTTTTGGACGCTCTTGAAATGGAAGGTATCCATCTTGCTGGAAGTCAGCCACTGGATGCATATTTCATTACGTTTAATCAAGAAGCTAAAGCGGTTGCTTTTGCATTGCAAAGCAAATTAAGAAGCGAAGGACTTTCATCAGATCTAAACTATACCGATAAGTCATTTAAAGGTCAACTGAAGGAAGCATTAGCTTATCAGGCAAGATTTTTACTGATTTTAGGTGAAGATGAATTGAAGAAAAAAGTCATCAATATCAAAAATACTGAAACTGAGGTTCAGATTACTGAATCAATAGAAACTTTCGCAGAAAAGTTAAAGGAGTTGTTGCATCATGCTTAAATATACACATCATAATAACCAGTTAATGCTAAGCAATTTAGGAGAAAATGTCAGCTTGCGTGGATGGGTTTCTAAAAAAAGAAATCTTGGTGGCGTGATCTTTATTGATTTGCGTGACCGTTTTGGCATTACGCAGCTTGTTGTCAAACCCAATAGTCCACTGCATGATTTAACCAATCAACTTAAAAATGAATATGTCATTGAAGCAAAAGGTAAGGTCATTGAAAGAGAATCGAAAAACAACAACATTAAAACTGGTGATATTGAAGTTGAATTAAGTGAGCTTTATATCATCAATACAGCGCAGAATACGCCAATTACCATTCATGATAATGAAACCTTATCCGAAGAAGTCAGACTGAAATACCGATATTTAGATTTAAGAAAACCAAGTGCACAGCATTATTTGTTGCAGCGCAGTTTAATGACGCAGTCAATTAGAAATACCTTGTTAAAAGAACAGTACTTGGAACTAGAAACACCGTATTTAGTCAAATCAACACCAGAAGGAGCTAAAGAATTCTTAGTGCCTTCCAGACTGTATCATGGTGAAGTCTATGCGTTGGCACAGTCACCTCAGATCTTTAAGCAGCTTTACATGATTGCTGGATTTGACAAGTATTTCCAAGTTGCTAGATGTTTTAGAGATGAAGACTTAAGAGCAGACCGCCAACTGGAGTTTACTCAAATTGACATTGAAGCGTCCTTTATTGATGAAAAAGATATTATGGACTTAACTGAAAAAGTGATGGCATCACTTTTTAGTGATGTTTTAAACAAGCAGTTAGCATTACCGCTTCAAAGATTAACATATCAAGAAGCATTTGACAAATATGGTTCAGATAAACCCGATTTAAGATATGAACTACCGATTGAAGATTTCCAAGAAAGCTTCAAGGCTTTTTCTGTGCCTTTGTTTGAAAAAGATGATGTCATTCGTGGCTTCACTTTAAAAAACAATGCAATCTTCACTAGAAAATACATCGATAAATTAACGGAAATCGTTAAGAAGAACCACGGTAAGGCATTAGCATTTGTAAAAAATGAAGATGGCGAATTATCGGGCTCCATTGCCAAGTTTATTGATGCATCTGTTGTTGAAGCTGGCAACACGGTATTTTTAATTCCAGGCAATTATGAGGATGCAACCAATGCAGCAGGTGCTTTAAGGAAAGAACTTGCTAAAGATTTGGCATTGATTGATACCTCAAGCGACAAAGTACTATGGATTACTGATTTTCCGTTGTTGGAATACAATCAGGCAGACGATCGTTATTATGCAAGACATCATCCGTTTACCGCACCAAAAAATGTTGATGATTTAAGAAACAATCCACAAACAGCACTGGCTAAAGCTTACGACTTGGTTTGGAACGGCTATGAAATTGGTGGTGGTTCCATTCGGATGCATCATCAGGAAACTCAGTCTTTGATGTTTGAAAAACTAGGTTTTAGTGAATCTGAGGTTAAAAACAAATTCGGCTTCTTTGTCGAAGCACTCAAATACGGTACACCACCGCATGGTGGGATTGCCTTAGGACTTGACCGTATGGTGATGCTGGCAACAGGTACCGATAATATTAAGGATGTCATCGCATTCCCTAAAACCCAAAGCGCTAGAGACATCATGATGCAGTCACCGAGCATTGCTGATGAAAAACAATTGAAAGAATTGGGTTTAGAGGTCAAATCATGAAAACACTGATTTTAGCAGGCGGGTGTTTTTGGGGTGTCGAAGCATACTTCAAACAATTGAATGGGGTTATAGATACGGAGTGCGGCTATGCCAATGGCAACAAAAACAACCCAACCTATGAAGAGATATGCAATGGTTATGCAACCCATGCTGAGGCAGTACACATTGCATATGATGAGACCAAAATATCAATCGATAAATTATTCGAGCATTTTTTCAGAATTATCAATCCAACGTCAATGAACCGTCAAGGCAATGACTATGGCATCCAATATCGAAGTGGTGTCTATTACGAAGACGAAGAAACAAAAGAGCATGCCCTCGCATTCATACAAAAGGAACAGAAGAATTACCGAATGAAAATTGTTGTAGCGGTTGAACCACTGACTAATTTTTATTTAGCAGAATCGTATCATCAGGATTATTTAGATAAAAACCCTCGTGGCTACTGCCACATTGATTTAGGTTTAGCAAAAGAGGACGAAAAGAAATGAAGCGAGCAAATTATATTTCATGGGATGCATATTTTATGGGCGTTGCCAAACTTTCAGCCTTGCGTTCTAAGGATCCATCCACCCAAGTTGGTGCATGTATCATCAACCAAGATAAACGGATTGTGGCAATCGGTTATAATGGTTTGCCAAGAGGGCTTGATGACAACAGTTTCAATTGGGCAAAAGAAGGTGCATATACTGAAACGAAGTATCCTTATGTTGTTCATGCAGAAGCAAATGCCATTTTAAATGCAACAACCAATCTTAAAGATTCTGTACTTTATGTCACGCTTTTTCCGTGCAACGAATGCATGAAACTAATCGTGCAGGCAGGGATTAAAGAGATTGTTTATATGTCAAATAAGGATCAAGGGAAAGACTTTAATCAGGCGTCAATCAAAATGATGCATGCGGCAGGTATTACTGCTAAACAAATAACGATGGAGAAAATCGTACTTGACGAAGAATAATAAGCTTAAAACAATTTTTCATACGGTTGTATTTGCCTATGTATACTTGATGATTGCCTTAACGATACCAACCAATTATGGTGTTGTTACACCCTATAAGACACGGGTGGCAAATACAATGATTGAAATCGATGGAACGCTACAAAGTACCAACTTTCATACAGTTTCAGTTTTAAGCATGGATCGCATTATTGGTTTTGCACGAATCATTTATGAGCTGAATCCTGAGTTTGAGATTTACCAACTATCAACATTGGAATCGCAATTAACACTTACAGAAAACATGGCACGCAGTCAAATTCAAAAAACAGCATCATTTGAACAAGCATTGATCACTGCTTATGAACTAGCAAGCGAAATAGACAATAGTATTGTCATTGACTATGATTTTCTAGGGATGATGATTGATTACCGTGAAAAAAGATTTTCTAATCTTAACATCGGTGATATGATTATTGACATCAATCATCAAGGTTTTGATAGTTATGAAGATATCGGCTTATACTTCATCAACAACAATGGTCAATTCACTTTGACGATCCGAAGAAACAATCAAGTCTTTGATGTCAACATTATTAAGTCAAACACCGATGTATTTCGTTTTTATCCAAAATACGATATCAAGTCAGCAACCCCAAATTACAGTTTACCTGGTCAACATATTATTTCCGGTGGTCCATCAGCTGGTATGATGTATACTTTATCAATTTATTTTGGACTCATTGGTTACGATAAAATCAATTTAGATATTGTTGGTACGGGTACCATTCGCTATAATCAGACCATTGGTCAAATCGGCGGACTTAGACAAAAAATATATACGGCGCATAAAGCCGGCATTAATCACTTTCTATTACCGGCATCTCAATACGGTGAGGTCAGTGATCTGGCATCATTGATTAATCTTTATCCGGTTGAAACCATTGATGATGCCATGGGGGTTATCTATGCAATATTTGATTAATGTATTTTCTAGATACATGACAGTTAGAAAGCGACTCGATAAATATACAACCGTTAGTACAACCATCTATTCGGTTTTATTAGCAGTGCTTTTATCGGCATTAGCAATTGTTCCAGCGATTCTCATCACGATTCCTTTCATGATGTTTACTGACTTGCAAATTCCAATGACGATCATCATCTTTTTGATTGTTATTGGAGGCATTGTTTTATTTGAGTATTTAATGTATTATATGACTGGACTTTTTCATCCGGAAGTAAAAAAGCTGAATACACGACTATTGGTCATCGTTGAATCATCGGTGATTAATTTGATTGTTGTCATCATTGGTCTTTTGGTTGTCATCGATTTATTTATGAGGTTATAAAATGATCATATCCTATATTGTTATATTCATCTTAATCGCACTAGACTACGGACTTAAGATATTCTTTTCAAGTGCCTATGCATTAAATCAAGTCGAAGTGATAATTCCCGGTGCACTAAGCTTCGGTTATATCAGGAACACTGGTGCATCATTTGGATTATTTGAAGGGCAGCAGTTATTGTTCTTTTTTGCAACACTGATTGCACTCGTTTCATTTGGCTACTTTTTTTCCAGTTCCAACTGGAAAACAAAACCAGTTTATACATTAGCGTTTGTCTTTTTGATTTCTGGAACGCTTGGCAATGCCATTGACCGAATGATTTATGGCTATGTCATTGATTATATTCAAATACCGTTTTTACCGTTTGCCGGTCAAACATATTTTAATTTAGCCGATTCATTATTAATCGGCGGTATTATCCTCTTGATGATTGATATCATCTTTTTAGAAACAAGAAGACACAAGAAACCAGCAGCAGAAATGAGCAATGATGAAACAGATTAAGATTAAAAGTGATTTACAGGTGAGACTCGATCACTTTTTGGTTGATGAACTAAAAATAACCAGAAGCCATATTACCAAGCTGATTAAAGATGGTGATGTTTTGGTGAACCAAAATAAAGTGAAGCCAGGCTATCTATTAAAATTAAATGACGAAGTCACCGTTGGTGATGCAGAAATAAAGGAACTGGATTTAAAACCGGTTGACCTCAATTTAGAAATTGTCTATGAAGATGAACATTTGCTGGTCATCAACAAGCCAAAAGGCTTGGTCGTTCATCCAGCAAAATCACACAAGGATAAGACGTTGGTCCATGGTCTCCTTTTTGAAATGGAAAAGCTATCGAATATCAATGGCGTGTTTAGACCAGGGATCATTCACCGGATTGACAAAGATACATCAGGCCTTATGATGGTTGCCAAAACCAATGAAGCCCATCAATTGCTTGCAAAAGATTTAGCAAGCCATCAAATCAAAAGAAGTTATCAGGCACTGGTCCATGGTACTTTTGAAGAAACCAAAGGAACGATTAACGCACCAGTCGGCAGACATCCTAAGCAACGGATCAAAAATGCAGTTGTTGCTGACGGAAAACATGCAGTGACTCATTTTGAAGTCTTACGAACATTTGCTAAGCATTCGTTATTGAAATGTGATTTGGAAACCGGCAGAACCCATCAGATTAGAGTGCATTTATCCTACATCAATCATCCGATTGTCGGCGATCCTTTATATGGATTGAAATCAATGATTTTAGCATCAGGACAAATGCTTCATGCCTATAAATTGGCATTTAACCACCCGATCACAAAAAAAGCAATGACCTTTGAAGTGTCACTGCCTACTGAATTTACTGAATTTATGGATAAGCTAAGTTAGATTTTGTTTGGTGATGTTTTTAAAGTTCATTTTAGAGATTTTAACCAATGTGTCTAACCCTTTATCATCGTAAATCTGTTTCACTTGTTCATCGACTTCTTTGCTGGCACCAAGTTTTAATGGAAAGCCTGTTTCTTTGGAGAATTGGTGCATTTTCACTAAGAAAGCGTATCGTGCAATAATTGATGCAGCAGCGACTGAAATATGTACGGATTCTGCCTTGGTATGAAATTCGATATCACGGTAAACCAGTTTTTCATCCTTCAAGTAATTGAAGTAATGGGTTGGTAGACAAAACTGATCCAAAATGACAGGCACTGATTCTTCAACCTTAGAAGTGGTTTTAATAATCATATGATTATGTAAGAGCGCCTTGATCTTATTTAAATTTAGACCTTCCTTGGTTTTCTCATTATACTTTTCTGGTGATAAGATAATCAGTGAATGCGTCAGGCGCTTAGCAATGACCGGTCCTAATTTAATGATATCGCGATTGCTCATTGATTTTGAATCGCGGACATTCAATTTTTCTAAATAAGCAAGGTCATCTAAGGACGTATAGCATGAACAAACAACGACTGGACCAAAAACATCGCCAGTTCCCACTTCATCAGAACCGATGGCTGGATAATGCTTAATATTCAAGAATGATTTGATAGCGACAAGTTCTGAATTGATTTCATCTCCTTGAAGCAGCACTTTTCCGGAATTGAAGGCATTGATCCTTGTATCATTATGAACTGCGACAAAAAACAGGTAAGGTTGATTCACCTTTAATAGATAATTGTTATAAAATTGTTTTAAAGCCTCTAATTGTACACTAGATAGGCTCATTGTATAGTTTCTCAAGATGTTTCTCCCTTATAATATCATTATACCACTAAAAAGTAGGTAAGGCGGTTTTATTGATGGCATTCTCATCTGGTACCCTTGAACTGAATCAAATACTTGATCAAATAGCATCAGCCGTTTTTTCTGTTGCTACAAAGGAGAAAGTTCTAGAGAGTAAACCAAGCTCAGATTTTTCTGATGTTTTATTGATGCTTGATCAAACCGATGAATTGACCAGACTGATAAACAGGTTTGGCAAACTGCCGTTTATCAGCGATTATGATGTGGTTAAGTTGGCAAAATCCCTTAGCATTTCAACATCTTTAACCATTTTGGATTTTGAAAAAATAAGACGAATCGTACAAATGGAATTAGCATTTGAGCGATATCATCAGCAAATGAATAGCAGTTATCAGAAGATTTATCCTTACTTAAGCAATTTAAAACATCATGAGGTCGTCTTAAAAGAGATTAATCTGATCATTTCGGATGATCATGAAATATATGACCATGCATCAACCAATTTGCATGAAATCAGAAGAAGCATTAAAACCAAAAGCAATCAACTAGAAAAATTGTTGGCAGGTATTTTAACGAAATACGCCAGTTATTTAAATGAAAGCTTGATTGTCATGCGAAATGGCAGGTATGCCATTCCGGTTAAAGAATCCTTTAAGCATAAAGTCAAAGGGGTGGTACACGATGTTTCTGCCTCCAAACAGACGGTTTACATTGAACCGGATGACATTAGGCAGGTTACCCAGGATTTAGAGCATTTAGGACAATTGGAATCCGATGAAATTTTAAGGATTCTTACTAAACTGACTAGCACCTTGGCACCTTTTTCAGCATCACTTGTCAATCATATTGAAAAATTCATTGATTTAGATGTAATGCATGCAAAAGCAATCTATTCAATAAAGATCAGAGGCATTATGCCTACTATCAATCAAACAGGCACCATTGAATTAAAACAGGCAAGACATCCGCTTTTAGATGAAAAAACGGTTGTTCCGATTGATGTCAGATTAAACCAGCTAACAAAAGTATTAATGATCACCGGTCCTAACACCGGCGGCAAGACAGTAGCCTTAAAAACGGTAGGTTTGCTCACTTTGATGCTGCAG
>CAZIZJ010000005.1:0-24690 GCA_964543675.1 uncultured Acholeplasma sp.
GATTCGAACTGCCGAACCGTTAGGAACAGATTTACAGTCTGCCGCGTTTAGCCACTTCGCTACCCCCCCAAATCACATGTGCTTAATTATTCTATCGTAAGACAATTAAAAATGCAACCACTTTTTTTAACTTTTTAATCAAAACCTATAAAAATAGGCAAGCCTCTCATATATATTTATATATATTGTTAAAGGTTGCCTATCATTTTGCATGTTTTTATGCACTATTTATTTGCTGATTCTTTTATCTAGTTCATGCTTCATCATCATGATTTCACGGCCACATCCTTGACACTTCAATTTGATGTCAACGCCAATCCTTAAAACTTCCCATGTTTTAGACCCACAAACGTGTGGTTTTTTAGTGATGACTACATCACCTAGCTTGTATAGCTTTTCCATATGATACACCCTTTACAACGGCTTTTTAGCGATTAAACTAAATGCTCTTGGATAACCTTTGACATGATTTGTTTTTTGAATAAGAATGTTGGCTCTGAATCCAGCCTCTTCAACCAATTCAAATGTATCCGTTTTAAGTATTTTAGCCTCAAGTGTTTTGAGTGCATTTTTCGCTGCATCTATTTCTTCTTGATACTTTGATCCTTTAGGTGCAATAAAGTGTCCGTTAACTTTTAACATGGGTATGCCAAACTCTAAAATCATGTTTAATTCGCCAAGTGCTCTAGCCGTAACAACGTCAAATTTTTCTTGATTTTTTGAGGCATATACTTCAGCTCTTTCATGTATTACATCAAATGATAACTCTAGACTTTTTTTAAGTTCATTTAAGAAGTTAATTCTTTTGATTTGAGATTCAACGATCGTTACCTTTAAGTTAGGATAAACAATTAAGAGTGGTACTGAAGGAAAGCCTGCACCAGCCCCCATATCACAAAGCCTCTCTATCTTACTAAAATCAGTTAATCTTCCTAATAAACACGAATCAAGGAAGTGTTTAATGTAAACTTCCTTTTCATCAGTAATCCTCGTGAGATTTGTATGTTTGTTGTAGTCTATTAGTTTGTTGTAGTAATCATTAAACATTGATAGCTGTTTTTCAGTTAAATCAATGTTTAATGCATCTTTAATTAATGTTTTAAACATGTCTAGATTCAAGATAAACCATCAATACCGAAATATCTGATGGATTAACACCCAGTATTCTTGTAGCTTGTCCAAGCGTTTCTGGTTTTATTTTAGTAAGTTTTTCTCTGGCTTCCAAAGAAATGTTTTTAATTGATTGGTAATTAATATCATTTGGAATGTGTCTGGATTCAAATCTTAAGACTTTATCGGCTTCTCTGGCTGCTTTATCGATATAGCCTTGATACTTGATATGAATATCGATTTGTTCAAGTGTTTCATCGGTATCATCAGTATTTAAGAAATGTTTTAGGGTTTCAATACCTAGCTCTGGTCTTTTTAATAAATCATAGACAAAAACACCTTCATAAATCGGTGCTGAGGAAACGCTGGTTAAAAATGCTAAGTTTTCATCAGTTGGATTGATTCTAGTCGTTTTAGCAAGTTCAATCAACTTTTTAATATTTTCTTTCTTATGATTAAACTTTTCATATTGTAGATCATTGACTAAACCGACTTGATGACCATAGTCCCTTAATCTTAAATCTGCATTATCATGACGAAGCAGTAATCTGTGTTCTGCTCTAGATGTCAATAATCTATATGGCTCATAAGTACCCTTAGTAATGAGATCGTCAATTAAAACCCCAATGTATGCTTCATTTCTTTTTAAGACTAGTGGTGCTTTACCTTGAACCTTAAGTCCGGCATTAATCCCTGCCATTAAACCTTGACATGCTGCTTCTTCATAGCCTGAGGTACCATTGATCTGTCCAGCACAAAACAAGTTCTTAATTAACTTGGTTTCAAGTGAACGGTAAAGTTGTGACGGATTGATGGCATCATATTCAATCGCGTATGCATAACGAACGATTCTGGCATTTTGCATACCAGGTAATGATTTAATTAATTTTTCTTGAACATCTCTTGGCATCGATGTTGATAGTCCTTGAACATAAATCTCGTTTAATGATAAAGATTCAGGTTCCAAAAAGATCTGATGTCTTTCTTTATCGGAGAATCTGACGAACTTATCTTCGATTGAAGGACAGTATCTAGGGCCAATCCCTTCAACGATACCACCATACATGGCTGAATCGTCTAAGTGATTGAAGATGATATCTTTTGTTTCAGCTGATGTATGAATTAAATAACAGTTTTCTTGATGACCCATTGATGTAATCGGTGAGTCATATGAGAATGTTTGGAATTTGTCATCACCCGGTTGAATGGATGCCACACTATAATCAATTGAGTCTTTAGCAATTCTTGGTGGCGTTCCGGTTTTTAATCTGATGATTTCAAAACCTAAGTTTTTGAGTTGTCCGGAAATACCGTAAGTTGTTTTTTCACCGTGTGGACCACTTGGTGTCTTTTCGTGACCAATTAAAATTTGAGATGCTAAATAGGTTCCGGTTGTAATAATGACGGTTTTTCCGTAAACCTCAGTTCCGTCTTCCAGTAAAACACCGTAAACTTCATGATCTTTGATGAGCAGTTTATCAACCAATCCTTCAAAGAGCGTTAGGTTTTCTTGTTCCTTTAAGGTCTTTAACATGATCTTTGGATATTCAAGTTTATCAATTTGGGCTCTTAAAGCTCTCACTGCTGGACCTTTTGAGGAGTTTAGCATCTTCATTTGAATTTGACCTAAATCTGCAGCTTTCGCCATTTGTCCACCAAGTGCATCAATTTCTCTTACAACGATACCTTTGGCTGGTCCACCAATTGATGGATTGCATGGTAAAGTAGCAACCTTTTCCAGATTGCCTGTAATTAAAATCGTATTCAAATTCATTCTTGCCATCGCTAGTGCAGCCTCAACGCCTGCATGACCGGCACCGACAATAATGCCATCATATGTCATATGTAAATCCTTTTTATTTTAATATTTCTAAAAATCTTTTAGCAACCTTTTCCGGTTCAAAACCAAAATGCTTAATTACAGTATTTACTGATGCAGATATACCGAATTCATCAATGCCATAAATATCTTTGGTAAAACGGAACCAAGAATAACTAGAACCCATTTCAACAGCCAGTGTTGGTACATTTGTTGGTAAAACTTCATCTTGATATGTCTTATCCTGTTTTAAGAAACTGTAGTGTGAAGGCATTGATACAACACGAATGTCATATCCTTTTTCTTTTAGGAGTGTTTTGGCAGCAACCGCTAATGAAACCTCACTACCAGATGCCAATAAGATGCCATCTAGTTTGTTTGTTTCTTTATCAACGATATAGCCACCGTTTAAGACGCCTGCTTTAGAAGTGCCTTTTAAGTTGGTTACATTTTGACGTGTCGTAACTAGCGCTGTGGCTGTGTCTTTAGAACTAAATGCAATCTCAATGGCTGCCTTGGATTCGTTGCCGTCTGCCGGTCTAATAACATTCAAATGTGGGATGCTTCTTAAACCAATCAACTGTTCAACCGGTTCATGGGTTGGTCCGTCTTCACCAACGGCAACCGAGTCATGAGAAAAGATAAATATAGAAGGCAGATGCATCATTGCAGCCAGTCTAATCGGCGGTCTCATGTAATCAGAAAATACAAAGAAAGCACCTGAAAACGCCTTTAATCCGCCGTGCAGGTTAATACCGTTGGTAATTGAACCCATGGCATGTTCTCTGACACCATAGTTAATGTTTCTGGCTAATCTGTTATTGATTAGGAAGTGACCGTCTGCACCTTTGGCTTTGGTTGAAGTACTTAGGTCTGCTGAACCACCGATGATGTTTAGGTTTTGTTTAGATGCTAAATCCAGTGCCTTGCCAAGCATGTTTCTGGTTGCATCCTTGCTGCCTGGTTCATAGACTAAACTTGATAAATCAATGTTGACCTCACCTTTGACGAATGATTCAAATTGTTTGGCTAGTTCAGGATGCTTCATACGATACGCTTTAAACATTTGTTGCCAATTGTTATATGTGCGTTTTCCTTTGTTGTAAACTTTTGTCTTATAGAGTTTGTATACTTCGCTATCTACTTCAAATGGTCCGTAGTGATAGCCTAAATAATCTCTTAAATTCTTGGCATCTTCTTCGCCAATGGCTGAACCATGGACTTTGCTTGTTCCTTGGACCGAAGTACCTTTACCAATAATCGTTTTGACTTCAATAATCGTTGGTTTGTTTAATTCTTTTTTAGCTTTATTGATTGCCTTATGGACTGAGGCAGTATCATCGCCATCAGCAACTTTTAGATAGTGCCAGCCCTGGGCTTCAAATTTTCCTTTAACATTTTCAGATATCGCATATTTTGTTTCACCATCTAACTGAATATCGTTAGAATCAAATAAAACAATCAACTTGCCTAATCCTAAATGTCCGGCTAAAGAAATCGCTTCTAAAGCAACCCCTTCCTGTAAATCACCGTCACCACATAAAACATAGGTATAGTGATCAACAACCCTAAATTCATCCTTGTTGAATCTTGCCGCTAAATGGGTTTCAGCTAAAGCCATGCCGACTGCATTAGAAATACCTTGACCAAGTGGTCCGGATGTTGTTTCAACGCCTTCGGTGATACCGAATTCAGGATGACCTGGCGTAATGCCCGGATGATCTCTAAACTGTTTTAAATCATCAATTGATACTTTATAGCCTGATAGGTGATTCAATGCATACAAAAGCATGGAACCATGTCCAGCAGAAAGAATGAAGCGATCTCTATTGATCCAGTTTAATTGTTTTGGATAAATGTTTAAATGTTTTGTAAATAAGGTATGTGCCATCGGTGCAGCACCAATAACAATACCAGGGTGACCACTATTTGCTTTATTAATTGCATCCACACCTAATAGTCGGATGGTATTAATTGCTAGTAAATCCTTACTCATTTTCTTCTTCCTTTGATGTTTCTTCAACCTCAGCATCAATCGCGTCTTGTGGTGCTTCTAATGCTTCAGGGTTTTCTTCATCGACTGGATCCGGTTCAACATTAAAGTATTCTTGATAGTATTTTTCTTGCGCATTCAAGATGTCTTGAAAGTTTTCCTCACCAACTGCTTGTCTAATCAATGAGGTTGCTTTTGCATTTTCTTCTTGAACCAATGCTTTTAATTTCTTTTGTTGCATGCTTGATGAAAAGAATAATCCGATAAATAGAAATACCATAGAATATAGGAATGTGTCTTGTCCGATTTGTGGGAAAAATTCCTGAATTAAGAATGATGCCCCCAGAATAACAAACAATAAGATGAATGAAACCATCATGTATCTGTTTGACAGTCTTTTTTGTTCTCCGTAAATGTTATTGGTAAAATCGAGCCAAATATCATTGACATCATTTCTGTAAAGTCCTGATACGGCATTGTAATATCCTTTATCAACAAACAAGCGATAACCGACACCATCTGATGTCCATACCGAAAATCTGCCTCTTGATGCAAATTTAGCGTAGTCTGAACGATCGTCCAAATAATACATTTCTAATTTTGCACCTTTATATTCTTCTACTCTAAATGGTTCGCCTTGTGCTTTATCATATTCTCTTGGTAACATTTTCATGATTCTTTCCTCCGATAGTTTTAAGTCTAATACTAATTATATCATAAGGATATAATTCTTAATAAAACATCCCCATTGGGTATCCTCACCCACACATCAGGTGACTTATGGCTGCTCCAATCAAGGCCTGACCAGGTTCGTTCCTTAATGTTGAATGTGAATACCCAATAGGGATGTTCTTAATCTTTAATCCGTAATTTTTGAAAAAAGTCTTTTAATATTTCTGAGGCTTTATCTGCTTTGATTCCACCCACATACTTAATTTGATGGTTAAAGCGATTATCAAGCAGTTTAACGACACTTTCTACTGCGCCAGCCTTGGCATCTAATGCGCCATAATAGAGCGCTTTGACTCTCGATTGAATCATTGCTCCAGCACACATGCTGCATGGCTCAAGCGTTACATAAACGGTGCATTCTTCCAATCGCCAGGAACCTATTTTTTTGGCTGCTTTTTTCATTGCCAAAAATTCTGCATGTGCTGAGAAATCTTGTTTGATTTCACGCAAATTATGTGCTCTTGCGATTATTTTTTCGTTATGAACAACAACCGCACCAACTGGAACCTCATCTTTATTATACGCTTTTTTCGCTTCTTTTAATGCCTCGTTCATAAAAAATTCGTGATTTGACTGACTCATTTTTTGTTTGGCACTTCGTGTGCGTGTCTTGCTCTTGGTTCATAGGATTCTGATGCACCAATGACAATCAGCGAATCGGTATAGCTTGCTGGCTTGCCATCGATGATTCTTTGGGTTCTGGTTGCAGGCATGCCGGTTCTTACGCAAATAGCCGTCAGTTTAGTAACAAACTCTGCAATCGCCAATAACTCAGGCATTGGACCAAATGGTTCGCCTTTGAAATCTCTATCTAGTCCACCGATGATGACACGAATGCCTCGATCAGCTAAGTCATCAACAATCCTTACGATACCATCATCTAAAAATTGCGCCTCATCAATGATTACTGCTTCAACTGCAGGATCCAGATGGGTTAAAATATCGGCAGATTTTTCAATCAGTATGGCGCGTTCGGTCAATAAGTTATGGGAAACAATTTCAGGCTTTACGCTATACCGGTCATCAATAATCGGTTTAAATACTTGATAGACTTGTTTTGCGTATTTGAGTCTTTTAGCTCGTCTGATTAGTTCTTCTGTTTTTCCGGCAAACATCGGACCGCATACAACTTCAATAATGCCGTTTTTATATGTATGGTACATAAGATTTCCCCTCGCTTTTAACTCATTATATCAAAAAGCGAGATTGTAATCTCGCCTGATGTTTTATTTTTTACTTTTTTCTAAACGCTTCTGGAACTTGTCAACTTGACCGGCTTGTGCGATGAATGTTTGTTGTCCTGTATAAAACGGATGTGTTTCAGATGTTACCTCTAACTTAATAAGTGGGTAAGTCTTTCCGTCTTGTTCATAGACTGCCGTTTCTTTCGAATTGACTGATGATTCAATTAAAAACTGTTTCTTAGTTTGTACGTCTTCAAATATGACTAATCTAGTTTTTGGATGAATGTTTGGTTTCATAGTATTTCTCCTTCCGCCATGAGTTAGGTTCTCATAGTAAGTTTCAGCCTTTTCATTATATCACTTGATATAACATTATGCAATGCTAAAATCTATAATTTAATCCAATATTTTATGAATGTTTCACTGTTTTCTTCAACGGTCTCTTTTAAGACACCGCCAAAATGTGTAATCACTTTTTGGCTTGCAATATTTTCAGGATCAGTTGATATCATGACCTCTTTGAATCCTTTGTTTCTATAAATATCTAAAACAAGTTTTAACTGTATTTTTCCATAACCCTGTTTCCGGTATTTCGGTCGAATGGAATAGCCAATATGTCCGTATAATCTTCGAATGATATCATTCATTTCGTAGCGCAGATTAATCATGCCGATGATTTCTTGATCATTCACCAAATAAAGCGTTTCGCCATGGACCCAGTTTTCCGGTACGGTTTCAGGGTTTTTGGTTTCTTTTTCTCTTTCTAGAAATTTCTCGAAATCGCCAAGTCTATCTAGGCTGCCGCTGCCATTAACATGATCTTCAACTTGTTTTGTTTCTTCAATATATTTTAATGCGTCTTCCTTGTGTTCGATTGATGGAACAACAAGTCTTACTTGGTTCTCTTTAATCATAAATCCCCTCTTTAATATGTCTTAGCCCGTGCCATGTTGCCAAAAACTTTAAAGAATCTATTGGCAATAATACCAATGAATACACCAGCCGGTACACTAATCAACAACATTAGTGGTAAATATAAAATCAGTAGTTCTGTTTCTAATAATATCATACCAACTAAAACTTGACCAACAGTATGCGTGATGGCACCTGCAACAGAAACCGTAATTGTATGTAGTTTAAACCATTGTTTTAAGATGCCCATCGTTACAATTGATAATGCGGCACCGCCAAGTCCCATCCAAAACGGCAAGGTAAATGAACGATATAATAACGCGACAATCAGCACTCTTAAAATCGTTACTAGGCTGGCACTCCTAAATCCATATAAGTAAAGCACAATGACCGTCACTATATTAGCAAAACCGATTTTAGCACCTGGTACTGGAATGACGTTGATCTGCATCTCAATGACGTTTAATACAATCGCGATAGCTAGCATCATTGACAGCACAGTAATTGTTCTGGTATTTCTCATACTGCACCATCCACTTCATCTTCAGAAGTCTTTTCAAAGGTAATGAAAACTTGATTAGGAAGCGATATTACAGGAAGTCCCTGTCCATTGTACCAATCTCTTCCGACACCAATTTGTTTAGGTGTCTGATCGCGTTCAATGCGAATGCTTTTGGTATCCCAATCGATTTCAATATAAACCTCAGTTCTCTCGCCATCAATCATATATTCGCCTAAAATGATGAAAGCTAAATCGCCACCCTCACCAGCAACCGGTGTTGTTTCTTTAGGATATTCTGGTGCATTTTCCTGTGTAAATGTTTTATATGTTTCATTTTCAAAATCAACTTCAATGACCACTTGATTCCCTTGATACACTTTAGCGATATGGCCTTCTTGTCCACTAAAGAAAGTAATCCAAATAAACAGAATCCCAAAGACAACAAATAACGAGGAAACAATGATGTAATCTTTTAGTTTCATACGACATCATCCCCTATCAATATATCTATCAGATAAGTTGTAGTGGCTAATGCTTCCATCAATATTAAAGGATACGCCTTCAATATCTTTATCTGCTAAAAAGGCTTCAATCTGTTCTATCGTCATACAGAAAAGTGCCGTAGAATATCCATCCAAAAGTCCTGCATCATCGCCGACAAGCGTTACGGTATAAAAATTTTGTGCAGGCATCTTAGTAATTGGCGAGATGATGTGATGATACCAATTGTTATCAGCATCTCTGACATATTGTCTGTAACTGCCTGATGTTGTAATATTTTGATTTTGAATAGCAAATATACCATAAAAATCATTCGGACTGGGATTTAGTGGGTTCGTCAGTCCAATGTTATAATCGCCGCTTGCACGGTTTGGATTATCTATTCCAACAATAACTGATGACGAGCCACCACTGATGAAGTATTTAGTAATCCCCTGTTCGTCAAAGTATGCCCTAGACTTCTCTATAGCGTAACCTTTAGCCAGTGCACCTAAATCCAGTTTTGCACCTTTTTTCATGGTGATATAATATTTATCCTCTACAATACTCAATTCAATAGGATCTTCAATAATCGGAATTGCTGCAGCTAATTGAATGGTTGCATCAATGACATCTTGTGGAACAATCTCGCCTAAATCATATGCTGCCATCATTTCTTTCCATACATCAATGATTTTGCCCATGGTCATATTAAAATAACCGTCTGTATCCTCGGTAATTTCTAGACCAAATTCAATTAAATCATATAACTTCTTGTCTACTTCAACTGTAGCTGAAATATCTGATTGTTCTGTTTGTTCATTGATATAGTAAACACCATGGACATCGCCATGTGATCTAAAATTATCGGTGAGTGCTTCATAGTCATCAAATATTTGTTTGATGCCTTGACTGACTTCATTAAATCTGGCATTTTCAACATAGATGTATCCTTCAATCGAAGTATCCATGGTAAACATGAAAACTGCTCTTCTTACCTCTTCGCTAGAGGGTATTATTGTACATGCTGAAAAAAGTAAAATAATCCATACAAAATTAAATATCGTCAATACTTTTTTCATGCAATGTTCCCTTTACTAAAATATGCCACCTAAACCGGTAACGACTAATGCAATCAACCCTAAAATAATCAATAGGATTGGTAATCCTTTAAAGGATTTTAAGATGGGTGATACTCGTATTTTTGATGAAATCATGACAAACAATACAGCAAAGGCAACAAATCCAATGAGCGATCCGACCACACTGATAAATGCTACTTCAAACGGCATTTGTAAAAATCCCATAAAACCGACTAATAATAAAATGGAGTGCAGACCAAACGTTTTATCTTTTGGCAATTCATACTTAATTCTTTTGACAACATATTGATATGCTTCATTTAAACCAATAATAAGTAGGGTTATAAAAAGCAGATTTAAGTACTCTAATCCAAACGGCACTAAAAGCACATGATATAATACGTGATCAATAATAAAGACAAGTAGTGCCAGCACACAAATCAGACTGGTTGAAATTAAAACCGGCTTGACTCTGATTTCTTGTTTGGTTAATGTCAGTAGTCCAATACCATGGAGTAAGACATTAGATATGATTGCTGCTGCAAGCAGGCTAGAGAATAAACTAAATAACATTTTCTTTGACCTCCTTGTTTAAATTGATTGCATTCACTAAACCAAGAACTACCCCAGCCAAGATAAAACCACCAGAACTATCCCGCAAGAAACTGATTGCATATGCTGAATCAAATAGTTCAACAGTACTTAATCCAAATGATGCAATCGTCAATGATCCACTGCCTAGTACTTCTCTTAAGAGTCCAATTAAAACCAGTAACCCAAATGCAGCCAATGAAATAATCAGCTGTCCTTTATGGTTAACCGTAACTGTTCTTTGATGCATGAGACCAACGCTGAACAACAATAAGGATAGGTAGATACCAACAGTTTCATTTAATGTGAAGTACGTATTTAAAAGGATTGATAAGAAGGAAATAAGTGCTGCCGTTAAAATGACATAGGTATAAATGGCTGCCATACCATCTGCATACTTATCAACCACCAAGGATGCTGCTTTAATCAGCATGCTGATAACAAGTAAGACAAGTCCTGCAAAAAAGGCACTCTCAAAATCTGTTGAAACATAGATCAGCGGTAATACACTTAAGAAGATAAATGATTTATAAATGTTCTTATCCATTAGGCTACCTCCTGAATATCTTTTAATAATGTATTGACTAAAACCTGTGAGCCGTCTGAACGTTCAGTCGGTCCGGTTAATGCATCAGGAACTACATCCGTAATTTGATTGCCAATCATGTTCTTTAAGAAGGCTAACGTCTCATTATAGAATCTGCCACCAGTATGCTCATATAAGTCAACCGGTAATGCTCCATGGGTAATGATGCCATTTGAGTCAACTGCGATAAGCACGGTAATTGAACCGGTATGCGTCGTTGTACGATCAAAGTAGGTGCCAGCACCTCGATGTTGATAAACGGTATAGTTTGACGCACCGACTGTTACCTCGGTAATGACAATACTATTGGTTGTCACTCTTGATAAAACGAGATATGCTTCCCCTTCAAACAATTGACCAATATAATCAACAGGTTCGCCAATGTGATAAATAATAACTTGAGATACTGCATTCTTAATGATTGAACGTGATACTTCGATGGTCGTTGCACCAGCTGCACCATCAATGAACTGCACGTTTTCATAAAAGATGCCATTATAGTTCTGCAAGATATAGTTTCTGACCAACGGGAAATAACTTTCTGAGGTATCATCATATGCTTCAACCTTTTTGTCCATGGCATAAACCTTGCCATCATCATCGATTGCGACATAAAGCTCCATATAAAAGTAAGTGTTATTGGTTCTAATCAAATAGAGATCAGCTAGTTTATTGCCAAATAAATCAAATACTTCTGATGATGTCAAAATGTTTGTATAGTCAGCATCAATCACTGGTTTTTCGTTAGTGACATTGACTTTCTGATTAAACATCTTATCAACCTTGCTGGTTGGAAATACCGTTTGAACAGCTGACAAAACAATTGATGCAAATAGCATTAAGACAAAACATAATACTAAAATCAGGTTTTCTTTTTTCATGGTAAGTAGACCCCCTGAGCAATCATAAACAGTTCATGAACCAAGAACTTAGAGTTATTTGGTTCATTTGCATCCTCAGTTGATCCCGTATAGGCATCAACCAGCTCTGCTAGATTTTGTCCAACAAAGGTTTCTGCAAAAATCAGTGTTCTATTATAGTAACCACCCATTGTATGCTTGTAGTCGTCACGAGGTAGTAAGACACCGATGATCTCGCCACTATTATTTAAGGCAATCACCAAGGTAATCTCTCTTTCGGTAATCGATTCGGAATTATAGATGCCTGCTTTGGTTATGGAGTAAACAGTACCTAGTTCATCACTGATGATTTCTGTTTTAACGACTGCACCTAATATGTTTTCAGTTGTTGTATCTATGATGGTATATGCATTGCCAAAGAATGCCTCATATGGCAGTGGTGCATTTTCAAATTTAAGGACACCATCGTGATGGATGCCAATTGCACGAATCATATCCATCAATGTATGCATTGAGATAGATGTCGCACCAGCATTTGCATCAGGTATGTTACTAGAGAGCTGTTGATAGATATAACTTTCTCTTAGCGCCATTGTTTGTGCAACATACATCGTTTGATTGATTTCATCAAACAAGATGTCAATGATTTTTTCATCCAAGCCAACCGATAAGGTTATCTTAATGTTACCGAATCCATTGATGGCATTTGCCTGATAGACATAGCCTAGTGGTTCATCATCATTTGCTAAAACGCGTGCTGACAATAAAATGTCGACACCATCAATTGTTTCTTTTGAATTGAGTTCAAAATCTTTGGCATCCGTAAAAAGCGTTTCTAACTTGCTTAAAACGATTGCTCTTTCTTTTGCTTGTTTAATTGGGTTAAAAATTGCATGTGTACCTAATACTAATCCGAAGCTTAAAATTACTGTAATGGTCAAGGTCAATATGTTTTTAAGTCTCATATGACATTACCTCCTAAAATCAAAAAGGTAATTAAGACAATAACGACAAACGAAACACCATAACCAATGAAGAATCTTGGTTTATAGACATTATTTGCCCAAACCGGATAATCAAGTACAGGGACAATCAAATTGCCTAAAAGTAAGGCAAATGCTACACCTTCTGGCAGATTGCCAAATATTCTAATCGAAAAGATTACTGTACCAATAATTAAACCAAAGATCCATCTGCCCGGTCTAGTAACCGGTGAGGTCGCTGGATCGGTAATCATAAATGCTAAACCAAAGAGTAAGCCGCCCGATAATAGATGATAGAGTACATATTCAACCAAGTAAGTTGGATGCAGGAAATAACCGGCAATAGTAATTAACACGGTAAAGATGAGTAGTGCTGATAAGACTGGTCTGTAATCTGCACTTTTTCTAATAAAGAGATAGATTGCCCCAATCAAAATCGCTAAACTGTTGACCTCTCCTAAAGAACCTGGAATGTTGCCTGATAATAAATCAACTAAGGAATAGGAATTAAAAACGCCTGGAAAAGTCGTAGAAAGGGCGGTCGCCCCTGCTGCTGCATCAATGAATCCGTAACTTCCTGCAAAAAATGATGTAAATGAAATGGCAATGAATACCCGACCTAATGCTGCGGGATTAAAGAGGTTAAATCCTAACCCGCCAAAAATCATTTTACCGATCAGTGCACCAAAGAGCGCACCCATCACGACAACATATAAATTGATTTGATCAGGAAGCAGCATTGCATAAATCAAACCGGATACGGCTGGTGCAGAAAAGTTGTTAATTGAATAGCGCTTCAATTTGTTAGTCATCTTTTCTTTGAAATTGTAGCCGTCGACCTTGGTTATAAACATAAAGTAAATAGCCTCTACTAAAATAAAGACAATTAAACTTAATAAAATTCTGATGATTGCATCCATACCAAATCTGTAGATTGCAAAAAAAGTTACTGGCGTTAAAGCAATCAATACATCGAACATCATTCTTTTGGTTGATGTTTCCTTGCGGATGTAAGGAGATGTTTGTTCATTAAATGTCATATTATGCATACTATTCTCCTTGTCTAAGGATGCGTTTACCTTGACGCATGTAATCTGTTAAATGGATTTTAGACGGACAGACATACGAACAAAGTCCACACTCAATACATTTATTCACTGATAAGGTCTTTAAGAAATCCTTATCGTTTGCCTTAACCGCATTCATGATTTGAACCGGTTGGATGTCAACTGGACAAGAATATACGCATGATGCGCAGCGAATGCACGGGTCTTCATCTAAGTACATCGTATTTTGAACGATTAATGAGGTTGCTGTATGGGTTGTAACAATATCATCATTTGATACATTTTGACCCATCATCGGTCCACCCATGATCAGCGTCTTAGGAATGTTTAGGTCAACATAACCGCCTGCAAGATTAATTAAGTTTTGAACGGATGTACCAATTCTTGTCTTAAATGATTTATTGACGACACCATCGCCTGAGATGGCAAAATATCTTTCAATAACCGGTAACCCAAATTTAACTGCGTGATAAAGTGATTGGAGTGTCGATACGTTAAATGGCACAATCCCGTAATCAGCAGGAATTTTTCCTTGCGGCACCTTAATGCCGGTTGCCGCTTCAATTGCTTCTAATTCCCACCCTTGTGGATAGTGATTGCCGACAGGAACGACTTTAATATCGTAATCCACATAGGCATTTAAGGCGAAGTTCAATCTTTCTGCTAATTCACTGTATTTTTTCTTTACTGCAATAATTCCTTTAGGTGCTGATACTGCCTTCATCGCGTAAATCAGTCCTAAAATGAGTTCATCTGGATAATTCATCATTAACTCATAATCTGAAATCAGTTTTGGTTCACATTCGACACCGTTTGCTAAAACGATATCTATTTTACTTTTGGTATTTAATTTGATGTAGGTTGGAAATCCTGAACCACCAAGTCCTACTAATCCTGCTTCTTTAGCAATATTGACATAATCTGCTTTGGTAAGTTCATTGATTTCATCATCGCTTCTTGTATAAACGGATTCATGGACTTCATACTTAAAGTCATTTTTGACGATCATGCAGTCAACCCGTTGTCCGGATGCATCAAACTTCATTTCGTGACCAACGACTTCACCAGATACCGTTGCGTGAATCGGCTGCTCAAAAAACGCACCTTTTCTTGTACCAATGACTTCACCGACTTTGACAAACTGACCAAAAATAACACAAGTCTCACCTTCTGGACATCGCTGCGATGTAATTGGATAATATAGATACGGTGCTTCAAGATAATGAATTAAAGGTAGTTTCTTTAATATATCTTTCCCGTCTGGGATGTGTCTTGTTTTAGTAATCAACTGTAAATCACCTCTTCATATAGGATTAAACGAATTGTTTGGTAAGTTCAATCACTTGTTGTTTAATGTGTTGCTGTTTTGTTTCATCATCAATATTGGTTAGTACTTCATGAATCCATAAGACAATTTGTCTAAACTCTTTTTCTTTAAAGCCCTTTGTTGTCATTGCCGGTGCACCAAGTCTGATGCCAGATGTCAACATCGGTTTTTCTTTATCAAATGGAATTGAATTTTTATTGATGGTAATATTTACCTTGTAAAGCGTTTCTTCCGCCTTTTTTCCAGTAATGCCTAATTTACTTTTAATATCAATCAATACCAAGTGGTTATCGGTTCCGCCTGAAATGACGCGGTAGCCTAATTCAGTAAAGGTATCCGCCATAGTTTTAGCATTTTTGATTACTTGTTCTTGATAAGATTTAAAGGAAGGTTCTAGTGCTTCTCTAAATGCTGTTGCTTTGGCAGCAATCACATGCATCAGTGGTCCACCTTGTTCCCCTGGAAATACCGCTCTATCTATCTTTTTGGCAATCTCTTCATTATTGGTAAGAATGATGCCTCCACGTGGACCCCTTAAGGTCTTATGCGTTGTTGAAGTCACTGCGTCTGCAAATTCAATCGGTGACGGATGCAGTCCTGCTGCAACCAAGCCTGCAATATGTGCCATATCAACGAATAGATATGCGCCAACTTTATCAGCGATTTCTCTAAATCGCTTGAAGTCAATGATTCTAGGATATGCACTAGCTCCTGCAATAATGAGTTTAGGCTTGATTTCCTCTACCAGTCTTTCAACGGCATCATAATCAATTCTTTCATCTGTTTCAGAAACCCCATATGCATGCGCTTCATAGAATCTGCCTGAAAATGACAAATTGAATCCATGGGTTAAATGTCCGCCAGCACTTAAGCTCATACCTAAGATCTTATCGCCTGGTTTAATCAGCGCATGGTATACTGCTGCATTTGCCTGTGAACCGGAATGTGGTTGCACATTGACATATTTCGCACCAAAAAGCGTCTTTAATCTTTCAATGGCTAGCGTTTCTATTTCATCAACAAATTCACAACCACCATAGTATCTTTTACCCGGATAGCCTTCTGCATATTTGTTAGTTAAAATTGAGCCTTGTGCTTCTAAAACATCATCTGATACGAAGTTTTCAGATGCAATTAATTCAATATGCTGATCCTGTCTGATTGTTTCTTTAGTGATGGAATCAAATAATACTTTATCTGCGCTTTTTAATGACATAACCTTTATACCTCATGAATTTCATTCTGTATAAATTATACCATTTTAGAAAGTTTATATTTTATATAAGAGATTTTAGCCGACAAAAAAATAGAAGTATCGCAATTGACACTTCTATTTTAATTTTTACATTATGTAAATGCAAACGATTCTATAAGTGATAACGGTTTCAAGTCCTAATTGTTTGAATCTTTGTAAAAATCACTTAATTATTCGGCTGTATTGAAAACCAGTTTGCCTGCTACTTCCTCAATTTGTCCAGAAATATCGGTGTTTGCTGTCGTTGATGAAATATTGAAGGCGACATATTGATAATTACCCCAGAAAGATTCGTCCATCACGACAGTTCCAGTTAGATTTGCGGTTCTTTGATGTACCATGTATTGATTGAACTCATAACTTAGGAAAATAACTCTAACCTGATAGCCTGCTTCGATTGCTAGTGATACGATTTCTTCAAAGTGCGCTTTGGAAAGAACGTTGGATGCAATGAATGTCTTATTAAATGACGTATCTTCAACCGTGATTTGTCTTGCATTATCCGCCCAGAATCCTTGTGTAAACGTTAAAGGCTGATCAACATGCTCAATGATTGCATCTGCAAAAGGCGATAGTGTCATTTTAGCTGCAACAGCTTCGATTTCAAGCGAGATGTCTCTACTTGGCAGGGTTGATAAGTTAAAGGCGATGAATTGATAATTACCATACATAGCCGATGTTAAGATTGCCTCTACTGTAAAGTTATCGGTTCTATGTAAAACTCTAAATCCTGCTTCTTCATCATAAGACAGGAAGATGATTCTCACTTGATACCCTGCTTCTAACGTTAAAACTGTACCTGCCGGAATCAGTGCTCTGCTCACAACATTGGATGCAATAAAGTTCTTATTGAAAGCTGTGTCTTCGGTTAAGATTTGTGTGGCACTAGTATTCCAGAATCCTTGAACATAGGTTAATTGATAATCAAATGAAAGTTTATCTGCAACCTCTGCTATTTCAAGCGAGATGTCTCTATTAGGTGCTGCAGATAGATTGAATGCGATATATTCGTATTCGCCCCAGAAAGCTTCACTCATTGCTTGCGTACCTAATAAATTGTCTGTTCTATGGACAACACGGTAACCACCATATCCGTCATATGTTAAGAAAATGACTCTAACTTGATAACCTGCTTCAACAGTTAGGTTTGATGCACCCATGAAGTATGCCTTTGATAAAACGTTGGATGCAATAAAGTTCTTATTGAAAGCTGTGTCTTCAGTTAAGATCTGCGTTGCATTGGTGTTCCAGAAACCTTGGACAAATGTCAGTGGTTGATTGACATGTGGTACGTAAGAAGGCGTAATTGATACAATCTCTTCAAATATAGCATCGCTTAAGTCTGTTTCTTCGTCATCTGCAGTGACGATGAATGCGATTAATTCTTTGTCTTCTTTAAATGCTTCATCTAACAATAGATCTTCATCTTGATAATCAGATACTGATAAAACGAGGTATCCATCATCAAAGGTTAAAACGACGTAGGCGAATTTATAGCCATCAGCAACTGACACTATGTAGTCTTCGCCAAAGTATGCTGGCGTCAATGGATTTGATGCAAAAGCAAAATTAGTATCTGCCAACGCTTCCCCATCTACTATCCATGTACCTAATGACCAAGTCAGTTCAGTATCAAGATGTCCCTCACCGGTACCCTCTGGATGGTATAAACGGAAATTTTCTTTAATTTCATCTAAATCACTAATAACGACATTTGGCACTTTTGAAACATTGAATGCGATATATTGATAGCTTCCCCAGAATGCTGCATCAATTTCCACATAGGATACTTGGAAATTAGTGGTTCTATGAACGACTTGCCAGCCATCACCGACTTTATTTAAGAAGATCACTCGGTATTGATATCCAGGTTGTACAACAATCTCTGAACCGACTGGTAGCAATGCTTTTGGAATCGGCATCACTGCTGTAAATCCTAAGTCAAAATTACTGCCAGTATTGGTTACTGCGGTTGCGTTGTCATTCCAGTAACCATGAACAAGATCATATTCAAATTCTACGCCATTCACTTCGATCGGTTCTGGTTCGGGTTCTTCATCATATGTTGATTGAGTTACCTCAAATGGCTCATTATAGGCATTATTGACCGCTTCCATCGCCATTAGCTGATCGGTTTCCGAAACGCCAGCCGGTCTAAACTCTACAGTTTCTACCGATAGTTCAAAACCAGTGATCGCTTTAAAGAATGTTAAGCCTGCAATATATCTTCCCAAAGGATCTGTCAAGTGATAACCGTCATGTGTCAGTCTGTCTCCGACATAAGATGTTCTAGCATTTTGAATGGCCGTTCCTGATGGAATCAATGTTTGAACTTGTGGAACTGTCATTACTTTTTCTTGTGTGGTTTCCAATATCATTTCATACATGGTTGCTTGTGAGTTGTTATAGTTTGCAAATCCACTGTGGTTACTTGTCTGTTGGTATGCCCATGTCATATGCCAACCGATTTTAACATTCGGATTTAAAGCAAGTGCATCAACCCATCTGGTCAACTGCACCAAATGGTCAGAGTATCTATCAACAAGACCACTGTGATGACTTGCTTGCTGGAAAGTAATAACATCCCAGACTTCACTACCAATGGCTTGTCCTAAAGTGACATTGTTGGTTGTTGTTCTGTTTGGTCCTTTAAATAACTGATATTGGTAGGTCGCAGCATTTGTGTTTGAATTGTTATAATGTTGAATCAATTCTGCACCGCCAATATACATATTACCAATGACGATGTTTTCAGGTGCAATGCCATAAGATGCTGCAATATTCCATAAGTATCTATGTGCATCTTCTGAGAAGCTATTGCCAATCGATAAAATCTTAAATGTTTGATTATGATTGGTTGTTTCTTTCCATCTGGCATACAGTGTTGTATTTGCTGTTGCATAATCCTTCGTAAAGTTCCAAGGGTTTGCATAATTTTCATTAATGTACCAACCAGAAAAGATAAAGCCTTCTCTTGTTGGATTTTCCGGTAATGCTAAAAATTCATTGGATGCAACATCTACTGGATCAACTGCACTACCGCCTTTTGAATCAAATGTAATTGTATATGTCTCAATTGGCACGATTTCATCCCATTTCGCATGTAGTGTTACATTTGCTGTAACGGTATCTGTTTCAAAATTCCAAGGTGTTGCATAAGTTGATTCTTTATACCAACCTGCAAAATCAAAACCATCTCTAGTTGGTGCAGTAGGTGCTGCCAATAAACTATCTGCATCAACCTCAATGCTTGCGATCGGTGTTCCACCATGCACATTAAATGCTACTGTATATTTTGTGGAACCACCGTCATCATCAGGTACGCAGGCAACAATTAATATTAATACCAGCATACCGAGGATACCTAATAAAATCTTTTTCATTACTTCCTCCTTTTTATCGAAACGTTTCGATTATGTATTTTAATTTATCGGCACCATGGCCGATTAGTTTTTTCAACTTAAATATACAACAAAATAATTTATATGTCAAGAAATTTTGTAACCGCTTTCTATCAAAAAGACAAATCACATAGATTATTACAATATAACGTCATTTTTATAATAGGTTTGCGTTTAAAAAGAAAAAAGCACCGCTTTAGAAACGATACTTTATATGTTAACTTATATAACGTTGTGGTATACGGTTGTTACATCATCCAATTCATCAAGTCCTGTAACAAGTCGTTCGAATTTTGCAAGTTCTTCTGCATCTGTTATTTCTACGGTTGTAATCGGTAGAAAAGTAATTTCTTCTTGAGTTGGTTCCAATCCTGAATTCTTCAATGCTTCTCTGACCTTTGCATATTCAGCCGGTTCAGCATAGATTGTTACCAATTCGTCTTCTGCTTCAATATCCAAGACATTAATATCGTTTTCCAGTAAAACCTCTAAAATCTTATCTTCTGTTGCAGAAACTTCAAATACTGCGCGATGTTCAAATTGGTGCAACACCGAACCTGATACCCCCATTTTTCCATACGCTTTATTAAATAAGGTTCTAATTTCAGATAACGCTCTATTGGAGTTATCGGTTAGACAATCAACAATGATTAAACTGTTTCCTGGTCCAAATCCTTCATATCTAATTTCGTAGTAGTTTTCATCACTGCCACCTTTGGCTTTATCAATAGCACGTTTGATGACATCTGCTGTAACTTGTTCTTTTTTTGCCCGTTCAATGATTCTTTTTAAATTTTGATTCGCATCTGGATCTGGTGTCCCAGATTTGGCTGCCATATAGATTTCTCTACCGAACTTGGCATATACTTTTGATTTTGCTGCTGCGGTTTTTGCCATTGCAACCTTTCTAACTTCAAAGGCTCGTCCCATAACTTATTCTTCTTTCTTTCCAAATTTGACTTTATATGATTCAATCGTTTCAGCAATGACTTTCATTGCTTCTTCTTTACTTTCAATATCCAGAATATATGTTCTTTTTCCTTCTAATGATTTATACACTTCAAAAAAGTGCGATATTTCAGAAAGTAAATGGTGCGGCAGATTTTTTAAATCAGTGTACTGCGTTAATGATGGATCGCCATAAGGAATAGCAATAATCTTTTCATCGACCTCATCACTATCGATCATCTTAATGACACCAATTGGATAACATTCAACCAAGGACATCGGTTCAATGTCTTCCTGACATAAGACAAGAACATCTAACGGGTCATTGTCTCCTGCATAAGTTCTTGGAATAAATCCATAGTTTGCTGGATAGTGTGCAGAGGTAAATAGCACTCTATCCAAAATGATCATGCCTGTTTCTTTATCTAATTCATATTTTTTCTTACTACCCTTAGAAATCTCTACACAAACAATAAAACGTTCCGGTTTAATTCTTTCGGGGTTGATATCGTGCCATATGTTCATTCTATATCACCTATTTTTTTCTTTTAGCAATTTCATTGTAACACTAATTATATATTTTTTCTATCTTTAGATAGTATAATTGAACCAAAGAGGTGAGTCACTTTGAAACATATCTATGAAACGACAGTCATAAATGACGAAGGATTAGCGGGCAATGTAACGGCTGAAAATGGTTTTAGCGTTGGTGTTGCACCAGTATTAAAGGCAGATAAAGATCACACGAATCCAGAGCAGTTATTAGGTGCATCCTGGGCAACCTGTTTAAATGCAACCATCCGTTCGATCTTAAAAGCCAAAGGATTAGAAAACCGGTCCAAGGTTGTTATTAAAATAACTTTATGGTTTGATGAAAGAACCAGATACAGCTTTACCTTGGATGCGAAGGCATCCATTGAAAACATGTCTTTAACAGATGTTCAGGAAATTGTTGATAAGGCACACAAGTATTGCCCAGTGTCAAAACTGATTGGCGATAAAGAAGGCGTTACCTTATCAATTGAAAGTTTTTAACTAGGGGATTTATATGACCAAAAGAATGCAGTCATTCATTATATTGACATTGATTTATCTTTTTACAATTATCATCGGTGTCACACTTTTTTTGATACTACCGATTGATAACTTAACCTTTAGACTTCTAATTGCTGATATTATCATGACTGTTATTATTTGGATATTCTCAATGATGCTCAAAAACTCCAGCGTTTATGATCCTTACTGGAGTGTGATACCACCAATTCTACTAATCCTTTTAATGATTTATCTAGATAACTTCCAAACAAACATGTTTTTATTGTTGATAGGGTTACTCGTTTGGTCAATCCGTCTGACCTATAACTGGGCAAAATTATGGAAAGATTTTAGTGAGCAGGATTGGCGTTATAACGCGATTAAAGACAAGAACCCAAAACTGTTTTTCTTATCGTCTTTATTTGGTATCCATTTGGTGCCGACGCTCTTTGTTTTTGCGCAGTTAGCCAATGTTGCAGAGCTTTCTCAAATGGATCACCAAGCCGGATTATTATCACTTATTGGTGCAGTTATTATACTCTCTGCAGTACTGTTGCAATATGTCGCTGACACCCAGATGCAAAACTTCAAAAAGAAAAATGCTGGTCAAAAACTAATCATTAGAGAAGGCGTTTGGAAATACTCAAGACATCCAAACTATTTAGGTGAAATACTTGTCTGGTGGGCAGTATGGTTATTCTATGTAGATGCAGCAGGTATCGACTTATTCATTATTGGACCGATACTAATGACATTGATGTTCTTATTCATTAGTATTCCGATGATGGAAAAAAAGATGATAAAAAGTAGACCTGAATATGTTCAGTATCAAAAAGAAACACCAATGCTTATTCCATTCTTAAAAATTGGAAAAAAATAATCTCTCTACCAATTCCAATAAAAAGCCCTATAAGGCAACTTTATCTTTTAAAAGATTAGTTTTATAGGGCTTTTTTTATTTGAAACTTACTACCTCACAGCTGCTTTTAATATCGCTACCAACTGTTTTTCAACCTCATCATTCATTTCTTTAATGAACCATGCTGTTGGGATCATCTTCCCTGATGGTTCATCTGGAAATGTATAATGTGCGCCTTCTAGTAAGCTGAATGTAAAATATTCATCATGTCTAAAGAGACAAACAAATCCTTTGGTTTCTGGATTTCTATAGGCTGGCATTCCGTACATGGATGATGGTACTAAATTTGGACGTGTTGCCATAATGATTTGATGCACACGTAAAGCGATTGATTTAAACGGCTCTTTAAACTTTGAAACTTTACCTAATAGTTTTGATTCATTTGCAGTGTTTTGCATAAGATATCTCCTTTTTTATGCCCATATTACATGATAAAACGCTACATCGCAATACATATGCTCTCACCTTTTTTTAGGTGTTTTATCTACTTATTTATTGACTGCTTCTGTAAGTCCTTTGACGACAAAAGTCCATGCACGATCAAAGTAGTTATATACATCGTCATAGTAGGAATCCTCTGGGTAACCACCATTTTCCAGTGTCAGTTTTGTTTGATTGTTTTTATATTCTATAGTAATTTCAACAAAGCTTCTAAAATTAACATCCCGGTGATGCGGCAGACTTGGTGGTGCATTCCAACTCAGTTTCAAATAAGTTGGATATGTGTAGTCTAAAATTTGACAGCCTTCAGTTCCTTTTTTGCCTGGTTGTCCGTTGACATCAAAGTATAGTTCATATTTGCCACCGATTCTCAGTTCTATGTTTGCTTCAACTGCAAAAAATTTTATATTGCCTTCATTGGTGGTCCACATATCAAAAATGATTTCAGGACTGGCATCAAGTTCTGCGGTTCGAATGATGCTTCTTGTTTTCATATGAATACCTCTTCTACTTTTCTTCATATCTTATTTTCATTATACAACGATGTTTTTTAAACTTGTATGTTTATACTGACCGGGTATTTGATATGTTATAATGCAGTTACAAAATACCACTTAAGAGGACTAGTACAATGACATATACCGATTTACTTTCAAAACTATCTAACCCAACAAAATCTGCACTACTTTATGACGGCATTGATTCCTTTGAAAAACTTGCATCATTTACTGAAAAAGAAATCCTATCCCTGCACGGAATAGGACCTAAATCATTACCGACATTAAATGAGGGTTTAGCATCTGTCGGATTATCGTTTAAGAAATCTAAATGATGATTATTGTAATGGATATACCTTTGTTTTACTATTTGCCAGCAACCGAATATAAAAAATAATAAATAGCACTACCCAAACAAGCCTATAGAATGTTGGCATGATGCCATAATCCGGGACTGGTACAGGATGCACCATTGGATAATCGAAATAAACTAGTGCACTTGATAAAACTGTTATGACTGCAGTAAAAATAATCGTCCAGTATCCCTTTTTGCTTCGTGAAACAAAGATGACATGTCCTACGAATAGAACGAGCATGACGAGATTAATCATTCTAAAAATATAGGTTGATGTTTGCTGAAACCAAGTGCTGGCAATAAATACTTCTGAAATGAATACCCAGCTTGTTAACATAGATGATGTAGCGCTATACTGCAAATAAAAGCCAAATCCAACGAGCAAGAAAGTTGTATATCCAAATAGCGTTAGATACATTGTCGACTTAACCTGTCTTTTTTTGATTTGGTTTGTTTCACGGATGATTTTTTTAATACCTTTAAATGGGAATAAAAATAAAAATAGATTCAGTAGCGATACAACAATAAAATTCAAAGAAGGCACTGAAAAGCTGATCGGCAAATATATAGACAATAAAAACAAAATGACCGTAGTAAACGCATACCAGTAC
>CAZIZJ010000006.1:0-22754 GCA_964543675.1 uncultured Acholeplasma sp.
AAGTTGGATGCCTGCAGGATGAATCCAATTTTTTTGAATCGAATCTTTGAACGTTTTTTAATATCAATTTCACTAAACGGTTCATTATCAATCAACACCTCACCGGTTGTTGGCTGCTGCAATCCGCCAAGCATCGTTAAAAAGGTTGATTTCCCTGATCCCGATGGACCAATGATCCCAATCAGTTCGCCTTCTTTGGCAATAAAATTGGTCGTTCTTAATGCATTGATTTCTTCGCCGTTCTGATTAAATGTTTTAGATACATTTTTCATTTCAATTAATGTCTTCATATAATCACCTAACCTATCGCCTTTAATGGATCAATTTTAACAATGGTAGAGACCGAGAACAATCCACCCAGAACTGAAAATATAAAGAATGATAATGTAATTGCTACATAGAAACCAACATTGATTGCAAAAGGAACGATGCCCGATAGGAAATAACCTGAAATCAATGTTAAAGCAAACCCTATTGCTGCACCGAATGCCACAATGATGGTTGTTTGCATGATTACAGATAGACCAATGTACGCATTGGAGATGCCTTGTGCCTTCATTACGCCAAACATGCTTGATTTTTGAATGGTCAATACATAGATGAAAATACCCAATACAAAGGCAATAATGACAATCAAGAAAATGATCATCATGCTAAATGTCAATACTTGCGCTGTATAGCCAGGCAACGTTTGATAATATGCATCCATGGTATAGGCAAGTAAACTAGGTGTTTCTATATTGACATCGCCTTTAACCAGAATTGCATTATAAAAATCAAATGCTATTTGATTGCTGAAACGGTATGCTTTCCAAGTATCTAGATTGGCATAGATGATCGGTGCTGTTTGATAGGTTGATTTTTCAGTAAAGCCAATGATTTCCCACTGAATATTTGTTCCTGATATGATGATGACATCACCGATTTCATATCCCAGCTTCTTTGCTGAATCATCAATGATTACTTCATTATCGTTTAATAATCCAATTTGGTATTCCGGCAAGAAAAACGATAGATTATCCACTCCGAAGACAAATACTTCTAATTTGGATGTTTCTTTCTTATCTATATCCTCATTTAAGACGACTGCCGGAAATAAACCCAGTTTTTCCTTTTCGCCGCTGGTTTGAACAAAATCAAAATCGTCATTGCTTAGCATCGACATCATGGCGTTATCATTGGCATCTGCATGCAGAATGATGACATCCGAATTGATTTTTTCCAAACCATAGGTATATGATGTTGCAAGCCCATAAGCAAGCGATACTAAAAAATACACTAAATACGTGATTAAAACAATCAAAGAAATAATCAGACTGAATTTCTTTTTATTAAAAATAAACTCTTTCCATGCTAAAAACATTTTAATAACCTCGACTTATCTATTTCATTGTAACATAAAGCATCTAAATACTAACCTTGGTTAAAATCTAAATCATTCATTTATTGCTCAGCCATTTGACGACATAGAATAATAATGCGACCGCGAGGTCGCATTATTCATAGTCGAAAATTGTAATATATATTAATCAGTCTTTATTGACTGTATTTTTAGTTTGTCTAGCTCTTTTTATTTTCACATACAAGAATCTAGCACCAATGAAAATTGGAATGCCGATCATCAACGTTGGCAACAAAACGATTAAGGCAATCACCAAAAAGTCAAAGACTGCAACCAATCCATTAAATCCATCGATAAACGCTTGACCAGACCGTTCGAAGAATGGTGCATTTTGCATGCTTGCTTTTGAATAGATTCTTAGTTCAATTTGACTATAATCAATTAAACTATCGAACTGATTTAAGTTGCCTTGTTCTTTCTGTAGTTCTGCCTGTGCAATTGAGAGCTGTTCATTGATTAAAATCATCTCACTGACATTCGCTTCTTCATAAAGTTCTAACAATCTTTCAATTTGCAGTTCTAAAGCCAATATCTTCGCTTCTGTATCTCGGTAGTTCAAAGAGATGTCGGTAGCCGTTTTCCCAAAGTATGAGACGTCATTGCCGGTTTTTAGACTTTCAACAAAATCATCCAGACGTTCTGTTTTAACTCTAATGATAAATTCTGCATAATGGATATGGACAGTTTCACTATCAATCCACTCATCACTGTTCAAATCATTTTTAATCATTCCAATCATTTGATTTAAATCATCGGTTGATACGCTTAAATTCACTTTGTAGATCAAGATCCGATTGACACTGCTCACTTCTAAAAGGGATGCATAATCACCGGTGTCATCAAAATCTCCGCCCTGAGGCAGTTCTTGAGAACAACCAACCAATCCAAAAATTAATAAGAGCAGTACACCTAAACAAAATACTTTTTTCATCATTATTACCCACCTATCTTTGATGCTTCAATTATATCATGCTAAAAAAATGAACGCGCAGAATTCTATAATTAAAAACAATGCGACCGATTGGTCGCATTATTCATAATCTACTCAGTTTTCCTTTGTTTTTTCTGATGTTCTTATAATCCCATTGCACTTCCATTGATTTTAATAACCATTGTTTCAATAAATCCAAATCAATTTGAGAATCTGCTTGGTATTCTGCCTGTCCGACTCTAAAGCTGCCGCTTCTAACTAGTCCTGGTAACTCAAAATCAGCACCACTCCAAAACATTAAGACAAACTTATGCTTTTGCGGATGGTAACCAACAATTGGATTTCCATCAATAAACCAGACGGGTGATCCGTGCCAGATTTTGACTTCTGTATATTTTAGATGTTTTTCAATTTCATTTGCCAGCAAGTGACACATGTCTTTATAGATGCCTTGCTGATTGTTGTAGTCTAGTATTGCTTGATTCATGCTTAACTCATTGCACCAAAGATTGATGGTGTTGTCACCGGTTCAAAATCTGCAAGATACGCACTGGTTGGCAATGTCGGTTGATTTGCATTAAAGTCAATGACAAAACCTAATCTTTCAATCTTAATGTCTAGTTTTAAATGTCCAGAATCGTCTGGTTGGTTAAGCTGGAAACCGGTAAACTCTCCAGATACAAAGAATAATATTCTTGTAATCTTTTGATCTTCAACTTCAATTCTATAGTCAAACTCAAATGATTTAAATGACGTTTTAATCAAATCTCTTAAATTTTCCATTTCCGCAATAGCGGCTTCATTTGCTTCTTCAGCCAACAATAGAAGTTCTGTAAATGCTTTATCAATTAATGAATCAACCATTGCTTTTGTAATATAGAATCTAATGGTATAGACATCACCACTTTGATAAACGGTTACCATGTCATTTAATTCTTGTAACGCCTCGCTTAATTCTATTTCAGTAGGGAGTTCTTCTGGCAACTCATCACTGATTGATTCTAGTTGTTCAAAATATGATTTAATCTCGTCGTACATTTCGGTTGTAAATACTTCATCTTCACTCTTTTCTTTGAGCATGTCATAATCTGATGATGTTGATGAGGCAACATCACCATTATTAATACTTTCGGATGAAGACGATCCATTGGATTGGATATATGCAATCTTGTTTAATAATAAAAAGAATGAATTGGTTATATTTACCGATGCATTTTGTTCCACCTCAGATTCAATGGCATCTGAATCATCATAGCTAACAGATGAATAGTTATATGAACCAAAATTGAAAATTGCATGATCAATATTGGCATAAAAAATGGTGCTTGCGGCGGAATCGCCTAAAAAACCGTACGTGTTTGACTCATAATCTAAACCGATTGAACCGCGTTGAATAAACTGTTCTTCCTTTGTGAAAAAATCAGTTTGCAGACTATAGTTGCTTTCACTCTCCATTGCAAAATCTATTTCAGCAAACTGGTTAATGCTGATGCCACCTTGATTGAAAGCGCCATAATCAATACTTTGAAGAAACTCATACTTCTCGATTAATGATAATTCAACAACATCTAAACCCTCAATGCTTGGCAAAGGATTATTGCTGCCACCCTCACATGCAGCCAGTATTAGAACCAACAGCATGGAAAAACATATTAAAATTACTTTTTTCACTATTTCATCACCTCTTGCATACTATTTTAACCTATTTTTATTTAAATAGCCACGCAACAACTATCACTTGACTTTAGTTATGTTATACTTTGGTTATAGTTCAAAGGAATTATTAGATGATAAAACTTGTAAATCTTTCAAAATCATACAATCAAAAAATTGTATTAAATAACTTAGATATCACATTTCCCAGTACTGGTTTAATCGGCATTTCAGGAAAATCGGGCAGTGGTAAATCAACCTTGCTTAATTTACTTGCAGGTCTTGATAGACCAAGTGAAGGTACAATCTTGATCAAGAATTTAGATCTTTTTTCTTTGCCTGAAAACGAACAGTCTTATTACCGTAGACTATACCTTGGCTTCATCTTTCAAGACTATCAGCTAATCACATCATCGACCGTTTACGATAACATCAAAATGGGTTTAACCTTTGCCGGTCTAGATGATGACAATACCCACGATAAAATCATGGCAATCGCCGAAAAATTAAATATCGCTGATCTGCTTAACAGCTATCCCATTAAGCTATCTGGCGGCGAGCAACAACGAGTCGCCATCGCACGTGCACTTGTTAAAAACCCGTATATCATCCTTGCAGATGAACCGACTGGTTCTATTGACGAGGAGCAAGCCAAAGAACTGATGGATATTTTAAAAGAAATCTCTAAAACAAGATTAGTCATTATGGTTTCACATGATCAGTCATTATTGGATGCCTATGCTGATGCCTTGTATGTGCTAAAAGACAGTCAGCTGCATACTACTCAAACACCAAAAACAACGCCATTTGAAAATCTTAATTTAACCAAAACCAACATTTCACCGAAAACTTTATTTAAGTACGCATTTAAAAACTTATTGATCCATCGTTTAAGAACACTCATTTTAATGTTTATTTTAATCATTTCAATTGTTGGTATTGCCAGTTCATACCATTTTGACTATGCTCTAAACAACTATATAACAACCAATGAACAAAAGCTGGTTGATGTTTTTCCTTTGGAGATCGATACGCTTTCGTTATCTTTAACACCGCTTCATCCATCATCTGACTTTCCTAAATATCCAAGTTATCAGTATGTGCTACCTGCCAATATTCAAAACGAATACATTTACATCAACCAGTTGGATGCCAACTTCTACGATTACTTATCACTTTTAGATGCATCACATATTGAACAAATGACCTATATTTATGATGTAACCTTCAATTATGCCAGAAACATCAATAATCAACTCTCTTGGTTAAATCTTAAAATTGATCCATTAACCAAAAGTGAATTTCAACTATCCAAAGAATTTGATGTCATTTATCAAAATGAAAATCCAGCATCAGATATTGCCGTCACATTGATTATTGATAATTACAACCGCATTCCTTTTAACATTTTACAAAGATTAAACATACCAATCAATGAACCCGTCTCATTTGATACCTTAAGCAATACAATCTTCTACTACTTTGAAAACAATGATTTATATGATGAGGTGAATGATGATGCATTTACTAAAAAAGACTTTAATGAACTTGACATAGTTTCAGCAAAAACTGTTTCCATTAATCGGATCATTAGACAAATGGATGGCTATGACTACTTTAGTTTAAATCCTGGCTTATATATTACCAATCAAACATATCTAGAGTTATTTGAAAACAATCTAAACTCAAACGTTACACAAGCACAGCTAATGCTTGATTACAGTGTTTTAACCGGCAATCCCTTTAATGAAGACAATACAAAAGATGGCACATTAAAGGAGTTGGGTTATTTGAGCTATCCGACATCCTACCGTATATCAGCAAAAAACTATACGGCAAAACTAGCCATACTAGCTTACATCAAAGATTATCCGAATAATACCATTATTCCGCTTGATAAAGCCCAAATGGGTATTGAATTCGCTCAAAACGCCTTTAGTTTCTTCAGTTTGTTGGGTTTTGGATTCATTATGATCAGTTTAATCAGCAGCATTTCAATGATTGGTCTGACGACTTATACGTCAATCATTGAACGAGCCAGTGAAATAGGCATTTTGAAAACACTGGGTGCAGACAAAAAAGATATAAATAAAACATTCTTCTTTGAACTGGTAGTGATTGCCTTAGTTTCAGTTATTTTATCTTTTGTAGCCATTGTTATTGCAATTCCAGTCTTAAATTTAATCATGCATAACGCATTAAACATTCGTGGTGCATTCTCAATTGACTACATCTTTACTAGCCTTTTCTTACTATCGAGCATCTTGTTCATTATTTTCATCGGTTTAGTACCGGTTACCATTTATAATAAGAAACAAGCAATCGATAGCATTAAGCATAAAATATAAAGTCATATTAAAAAAACTATAAAACAGATTTCGTGTTTTATAGTTTTTTGTTTGTTTAACTACTTTTTATTGAAAGATTTCTAAATTCAATCCATTAATGGCATCAATTAGATTTTGAGTCGATCTTTGATGAGTGATAAAACTTGCATGATTATTGGCACCAGCCAGATCTCCGTTGGATGCAACCTGCTCGATAATTACCATATGCACATATGCTTTATCAATTTCATCCAATTGATTAAATACTTGAAGGGCTGCATTGCCATTTAAGGATCCTGCAGTCATTGTCCAAAAGATATGGGCATTTGGTGCATCACTTCTTAGTTTGAGGACAAAACTTGCTACTGCAGCCCTGAATTCCATGATTTTATTTTCTCTAGCAAACCCACTTAAATTGTTGATGACTGATGTATAATCGTTGCCACCAATATTGACAATAATGATGTCTGGCGTCTTATGATTGTCATAATCACCTTCAATCACTGTTCTATTCGGATGAATACCGACGTTTTCATAGGCTTTTTGGATGTTTTGGACACCACTGGTGTCATTGTAGCCAAATGCCAGTCCCCAGCCTGAATTAGAGACAAATTCAAAGGTTCCTTGATAATGCAGTGCCGTTAAATAACCAAATGAATGAAGAGACGATGAATTGGCTGTCGTTCTTCCTTGGTTTGGCGTGCCAAGCGCACCATGTCCTGAAATGCCTGATGCACCAATTATTAGGAAATGCGGCGGTTTTTCTTCACTTGTCTCTTGTTTGGTTAAATAACCGTTGGTTGTCACTTTAACTAGAGCTGTTATACCGTCTTCCGGTTCACTGCGCTTAACGACTTCGACTGTATGTTGTTCATATGTATCAAATGTTACTGTAAGTATTTGACTGGATTGACTTTGAATGAATATGTCACCATCCAATAAATCTTGTCCGTCCTTGGCTATTTGATAGTAAATATTATTTTCTTTATGTTCCAGACTTAATTCAATATCAATGATTCTGCCATAAAAGGATATTTTAAAACCAGTAGCAGTGTAATAAAAGTATTGTTTATCATCTAGAAAATGATTTCTGCCATGCCAAAAAACATATTCGCTTGATAGATCTTCTTTTTCTATCATTGAAATATGTTCTTCCTGTTCTTCGATTGGATCTTTGGTTGATGTCATGCATCCAGTAATCATCGATGTGAAAAACATCAACACTAACCAAGTTTTAACCATTTAAAGCCACTTTCATTACTGCTCTGGCAACATTTCTGGCAACTTTCTTATTGAAGATATTTGGAATGATATATGATTCATTCAGTTCTTCTTTAGATACGATTTTAGCCAGTGCCTTGCATGCTGCGACTTCCATGTCTGTGGTGATTTGTTTGACACGGCTAGCAAGGGCACCTTTAAATAATCCCGGGAAAACAAGGGCATTGTTAATTTGATTAGGCAGATTTGATACGCCATTACCAACAATTCTAGCACCAGCATTTAGTGCTTTTTCTCTAGATATTTCCGGTATTGGATTTGCCAGCGGAAATACGATAGCATCTTTTGCCATTAAAGTAATCATTTCTTCTGTAACGATATTACCAACAGAAACACCGATAAACACATCTGCACCCGTTAAGGCGTCCGATAATGTCCCGGTCATTCTTTTTTTATTGGTTAATAAGGATACTTCTTTTTGTGCTGTATTTAATTGACAATCGCCTTTGACGATAATACCGAACCTGTCGCAGACAACAATGTCTTTGGCACCAAGTTTAATCAAGAATTTCGTAATAGCAACCCCAGCACTACCTGCGCCATTGATGACGATTTTGACTTTAGATAGTTTTTTGTCAACAACTTTAAGCGCATTTAATAAGGCTGCACCACAAACGATTGCCGTACCATGCTGATCGTCATGAAAAACCGGAATATCGCATATTTCCTTTAATCTTCTTTCAATTTCAAAACAGCGCGGTGAAGAGATATCCTCTAAGTTGATGCCGCCAAATGATGGTGACATCCGGTAAATGGTTTCCACTGCTTCATCAACATTTTTGGTATTAATGACAATCGGAATAGCATCTATCCCTGCAAACTTCTTAAAGAGGGCTGCCTTTCCTTCCATGACCGGCAATGCTGCCAAAGGACCGATATCACCTAATCCAAGCACTGCAGTGCCATCTGAGATAATAGCAACCGTATTTCTTTTTCCAGTTAAGACATATGCCTCATTTGGATCTTCTTGAATAGCAAGGCATGCCTTGGCTACACCTGGGGTGTAGACCAAGGACATGTCATGCATGTTTTTAATATTTAGTTTGTTTCTTACTTCAATTTTTCCGCCTAATTTTTTATGTAGTTCGTAAGATTCTTGCATTATATCCATGTTGTATTTTCCTATTCGTTAGTTGTTGTAAAGTAATAAATGACGTTTGGTATGGATGGGTCGTCAAATATAAATGTTAAGCTGACGTTTCCTGCACCAGTACTTTGGACAAAGGTTACTTGGTTGCCATCAACGGTCGCACGACCATTGGATGGTGTAATTGTGTAACCTGTTGCTTCTGGGTCAACTGGGGTAAAGGAGATGTCAAAGGTAACCACTGTGCCAATCACGACAAATGCTTTTGAAGCAACCACATTTGGTTCGCCTAGTGTAATATCTTCGGTTGTTACTTCTGCTTCGATTTCAGCTGGTGCTTCAACCGTTAAGAAACGATATTCTAGATTGGTTGCTGCTGGGTCTTCAAAGATGATGTTGACACTGGTATTACCTGGTCCAGATCCTGTAACAAACGTTACCGTGTTTCCATCAACAGTTGATCTTGTGTTTGAGGTTGTAATTGTATAGTTTTGATTGCTTGCATTTGCAGGTAGGATTTCTACTGTAAAAGTGATGACTGTTCCAATTTCTACCTCAGGTCTATCACCTGTATTATTTGGTGTTGGTAGGATAAACGCTCCAGCTGTAACTATCACTTCTTCAATAGCAATATCTTCTGGATCTGCTGGTGCTTCTATACCTAAGAATCGATATTCTAACAAACCTGCATTGCCGACTGATGTATCTTCAAACTGGATTCTGACTGAGAAGTTTCCAGTACCGATGACAGTTACTGTTAAACCGTCAACTGTTGCACGTCCAAGTTGAGATGAAACAACTGTATAGTTTTTATTGGTTGCATCAACCGGTAGAATTTCAATTGACAATGTAAATTCGGTACCGATTTCTACTTCTGGTCTATCACTTGCATTGTTAACGCTTGGTAATGCAAATTCACCTGCAGTGACATTGACCTCATCAATTGAAACGTCTTCTGGATCAACTGGTGCAGCAATGGTTGTAAATCGATAGTTCAATTGTCCAATTGCTGGATCTTCAAACGTAATGAAGATACTGACTGCACCCAGTCCATTGCCTGTAACAAAGGTTACGGTATGACCGTCAACCGTCGCTCTTGAATTTGATATGGTAATCGTATAGTTTTGATTGCTGGCATCCGCTGGTAAGATTTCAATCGATAAAGTAATTTCTGTACCGACTTCAACCTCTGGTCTATCATCTGCATTGTTGACCGCTGGCAGTTCGAAATCTCCTGCGGTAACAATCACTTGCTCAATTGGAACATCACCTGGATCAACTGATGCCGGTATGGTTAAGAAACGATATTCAAGTGATGTGACACTTGAATCCTCAAAGCTAATAGTAATGCTGACATTACCTGGTCCAGTCAATCCTGTAACGAAGGTTACTTGATTACCATCAACCACCGCTCTTGAGTTGGATGATGACAGTGTATAGCCTTGATACTGTGCGTCTATTGGTAATATGTCAACAACAAAGTTAATGACAGTTCCAATCTCTATTGTTGGTCGATCGGATGGCGTATTTGGCACAGGCAAGGTAAATTCCGGTGATGTAACATTGACTGTATCAACTCTTGTGTAGTCTTCAACAGTCACCGAAATCGTATCGGTAAAGCCGCCATCTCTGGTTGTTACTGTAATAATGGCTGTACCCTCGCCAACTGCTTCAATGACACCTTCACCAATGATTGCAACCACATCTTCATTACTTGATTCCCATGTCGTAAAGATATCAGGTGCTGATGCCGGTGAAACAGTATATTCTAGTTCTAGTTGTGTGCCAAATGGCAAGACAACATTATCTAATACAATATTGACACCAGTGACACTGCCTTGTTGCCATAAGAGGACACCACTTGCTGCAAACTTATTACCGACTGCAGTTAAGTCAGCTGATGTAAACTCTGGTAGCTTCGGTGATGCAACATCACCTGGTACCCAAGTTGCATCCGTACTTGAATTGACTAAAGGTTTATAGAAGACATTTGATGCATTAAAGCCACTTGGCGCGATTTCATAAGTTGTCACTGTTGTTTTAGCATTTGGTACGGTAATTTTATTGCCGCCATTGTCTTTAACTGCTACTTCTGCAAAGACATAAGAATTTTCAATGGTGCCACCAGTAAGTGTTAAACCAGTAATACCACCAACAAAGTCTCTGGCACCAATTAAAGCACCACCAACATAAACAGATGTAATGCTACCAGCATTAATACCTGCGATACCACCAACGTACATGTCACCATGAATCGATGCAACGCCTAGATTGTTGGCTGCATCCTGCAGTTCTGCTGCTCTTGACTTATCAATGAATTCTTTGGCAGCCAAGGATCTTGCAAATGAGCTTTCAGTAATGATTCCTTCGTTGTATCCAGCGATACCGCCAAAGCCAACGTTTTTACCTTCATTGCCAGTTCCTGATTCTGCATAAGCACTTTGGGCAAAGACTCTACCAGTGACTGCAGTAAACTGAATGGTTCCAAAGTTAAATCCGGCAATACCACCACCATAAGAATAGGTGTTCGATGAATTGGCACTATTTGCCTGATTACCTGCAGGCAGTGTTGCTGTAACGGTTGCATGTTCTACTAATCCAAAATTATATGCGACAACGCCACCAATACCACGACCGGCTTTGATTGCACCAGCACCACTGACAGTAACGTTTTTAATGATGCCTGTTGCACCATTAAGTCCAGCAATACCACCAGCACCAGTTGTTAGATTGGATGTATCAACACCAGCATACACTGGTAATGCACCTTGAAGCCTTACATTTTCGATGATTGCTCTGGATGTAATATTTTCAATCAAACCATGATTTTCATTGGCGATGACGCCAATTGAATAAAGATTCGCTTCTGCTGCATAAAGTTGGGTTGAACTTAAAACGGTTAAGTTTTTAACAACGCCTGATTCAAGGATCTTGTGGAATAATCCACCATTTCCGGTAAATGACATACTAAATCCATTGCCATCATAAACGCCTGCGAATTCTCTTCTTCTTGCATTATTGATTTCAAGTGGATCAGTTAACGTACTTGTAATATCATTTAACTGGCGATAATGCTTATCACTTAAGCTGCTATTTTCTAAGATGGCAATCATATCGGTTAACTTACTGACTAAATATGGATTACCTTCGGTACCAGCACCACCTAAAAGCAATGGTTCACTATCAACAGATTCTGCATCAGCAGTAACCTTAACAATGTAATAGCCACCCTCTGGTAAAACATCCGGCGTAAATCTAACTAAATGCATGACGCTTGTGGTATCAATTTCAACTGAACCGACGAGTTCTGTGAAATTGCTGCCGCTCACTGGTTTAATTGATACCGTAAATGTTTGCAGGTCAGCATCAGTTTGTTGCCATAGGATATCTGATGAGAATGCTTCGCTGCCAACCGTAATATTGGTAGGTGTACCAGAAATCTCTAACCACTCTGCAACTAACGTTACATGATTGGTTACAATGTCCAAATCGAAATTCCATTCGAAATTTCCATTTTTCCAAACACCGGTAAAGATGTAACCAGATCTTTCTGGATCATTAGGCTTTTCTGCCTTTTGTCCATTTCTTACTTCTTGAGACGGAATAGCTGTTCCACCTTCTCCGGTATCAAATGTTACCGTGTAATAAGTCACTGTTGGTTCATCTGGCACACATGCCACAATTAAGCCAACACATAAAAGTAAAATAAATATTGTTATCAGTTTTTTCATTTTATTCCCTCCTAAACAGGTATATATGCAACTGAATTGTTTATCGTCATCATGACGAAAATAATACAAATAATAATTGGTCCTAAATACGCGTTACCACTAATCTTGTAAAACCACCTATTAAAGAATGGCATTAAGAACATAATTGGAATTAACGTAAATAGTATATTGACGTATAGCCATTGTGTCGTACCATCAGATAGTTCCGTAAAGGCAATCGTTCCCGTTTCAAAGAAGACAGCATACTGAATAATTAAAATGACTAATAATCCAGCAATGTTCATCAATCCCGCTAAGAACAACTTAGCCGTTTCTGATAGTCCTCCTCGCATTTGTCCACCATTGACTCTAATTGAATTGGATAGATAGAAGACAAAGAACAATGGGAAATACATTAATATTTGAATAAGTACTTTGGCATTAAGTGGTCTAGCAGCAATAATGAACAAGAATCTGAAGTCTACTTTAAAGATCCAGTAAACAATCATTAGTAATCCAAAATAAACAGTTACTGTCATTAGTGCAACCAATATAGTTTTTAAGGCATTGATCCACCCTGTTTTAATACCCCAGCTCTCAATCATTGCCGAATGACTTACCTCTTGTTTCAAAGCATGCTTCTTAACAAAGTATGTGCCGTACTGCGAAATCAAGAAAACAATTACTGCAAAGAGTCCACTAATGACTGCCCATACGGCAACCGTATTGGTCATTCTTTGTGGGAAGAACCACGTATTGACTGAATTGCTTGCCTCTGGAAATAGAGTAAGAGTTAACTGCGAAGAAGGTAAATAAGTCATTGCTGCAAAGGTAGCCGTAATGATGAAGACAACAACGTAATTGATTAAGCTGCCTACACTTCTTCGTTTGGTATTAATGATTGGTTCTTGTTTGGCTTTATTAAAGAATGGAATTCTATAAAATAGCATAGCAACCGGAATGATTAATGCAAGGGAAGCAATCATTGAAACGGTTGTAAATGCTTCTTTATATACCCACACATGATTGTTGACTGCAATAGCATCATTTCTAAAATCAAGTGCCACTTCAAAAAACTCAATCATATTGGCATTGGCACCCGTATCATACGGCTGGAATGCATGCAATGCTGGCGTATTAAATACTTGTCTCATGTTACCGATATTAGGATGTCCATAAATTCTGCCGATTTCTATTTGTTCACTTAAGGGAATCGTTGGAAGTCCACCTTTTTCAAGTCCTGAATTAACAAAAGTATGTGCTTCAACTGCCCATGTCATATCGGCTTTATTATAGCCTTCTGGTGCCTCTGTGTTTAAGATGTTTCTAAATGCACCTTCGTCATATAGTGCGTAATCCATGCCCATGTTGCTTTTAGAGAAGTTAATGTTAGAGGCAATCGAAATCACATAACCACTAATAAAGATGGAATGCACTTTACTTATGCCGTCATTGTTAACTGATTCTTTACCGAAGTGTACTGCAGCTTGATATGCTGCATTACCGCCAGCTGAGTGACCAGTAACACCAATCTTATCTTTATTGACAAATGGATAGACATCATCGTTGTCATAAATATAGTCAATTAAGTCAAATGCACCATATCCTTCGATAGTAGCAATCGCATTCCCTTGCATCCCTTGGGAACTCGATGAATCCCCTTGACTATATGGATCGATGTTAATGACAACATATCCTCTTCTTGCAAACTCCAGTGCTAAATGCCCTTGAGTTTCTCTGCTTCGTTGAAATCCTGGAATGACAATAATAAGCGGTACCTTATTATCTTCATTTACTTCTCTTGGTACATAAAGGTCATATGCCACCGTCTGATTGTCTCTGGCTTCAAAATAGACGGTTTCGATATGAATACGTCCCCAATCACTTTGAATGAGACTTGCAAAGACCGAGCATATAAATATTACTGATACCAAAATAACTGTCCATATGCCAGCTTTACCTAATTTCTGATTAATCCTGCTAAAAGTACTACTTTTAATGATTTTATCGTTTTTATTCTTTTCCATGTAAGCGCTCTCCTAAACATATCATAACAAAAAAGAGCAGCATTTAAACCATACTGCTCCCATGTTAATATTTATATGATATAAATTTAATTTATACCTATTTTGATGATTGTCTTAAGAAGTTGATGAATGCCTGTGCACCAGCTCTTAGTTCCGCATCTTTTTGCCAGATGAGTCCAATATTTAACTTGAGTCTACTCTTAAATGGAATGCCAACAATCGATGCATCTTTTTCATCAACCAGTTCTTTCATTAAGAATGCACCACCGGCATTCATCTTAACGAAATTCCTGATGACAGATAGTTGGGAAGATACTAAAACAATTTTAGGATTTTCTCTGACATCAGCATACATATTATTAATCAATTGATTTTGAAAGAAACCTTCTTTCATTAAAATAATTGATTCATCCTTAATATCTTTAATCGTTACTTCTTTCTTTTTGGAAATTGGATTATCTTTGGATACACAGTATAAAAGCTCTGTTTCAATAATCAGTTCTTTATGATAGTGCTCATTCGCACTATCATTTAGAATTGAGAATCCAATGTCTAATGATTTATTTTGAATTTTCTTTCTAATAGCTAGTGAACCTTCTTCCCAAATCTCGAATCTGGCATCCGGATGGGTTGCCATATACTGGTTATATATTTTAGGAAAAAGAAATGATCCAATCATTGGTGGCACACCAATTCTAATGGTGTACTTGTGATCTGATAAATTTTTAAGATCTCGCTCAAACATGCCAAAGAGTTCTAAAAGCTGTTTGGCTTGTTGATAAAAGAACTCGCCATCTTCTGTTAAGACTAAGCCGTTGTTTTTTCGATTGAATAGTTTTAAGTTATATGTTTTTTCCAGTTCTTTAACTGCAGATGATAAAGCAGGCTGAGTTACAAATAGTTGTTTACTTGCAAGACTGAGTGATCCACTTTCACACACTGCAACAAAGTACTTCATTTGTAGGATTGTCATACGGTCTCCTTCTTTAATTTTATTTTACCATCAAACATAGTGATATGACAAAATGTCATTGTCCATTTAACTCTCAAACATAAAAACCCGAAATCATAATTAGAATTATGTTTCTACATATTTCAAAAAAGGTTTTGATTATTTATGATTTAAACTAGACCTTTCAAAGAAATAACTATCAATAACCTAACTATATTTTATCGTTATAGCGACTTTTATTTCCCTGTAAAATAATGTTGTTTGCCTTCAATAGAGACTTCATGTTAAATATGTATGATTTTTCTGTGGTTTTTATTCCTGATAAAATCCAATCATCTACAATCTTCTGTACAAATTTTAACGATTGTAAATTACCATCTTTCTTAATTAATATATATATAAATACAGTATTTATCATGCCTATTTCTGTATCACCATATTCATTTAAAACAAGTGATGCAATTCTATAATTATTAGTATAAAATTCCCTATTACCAAAACTTGATAATAAAACGTTCAACTTAATCTCTTTTATAACATTGATGTTCTCAATATCTGTTTTGTTTAGTTGGTTATGCCCTTCCTTCACTGTCAACTTAATCTCTTTTTCTTTCGGATTAGACAATTTAATATATCTTAAAGAGATCATGCTAAACGTACAGAATATAAAAAATGAGATTCCAATTAATATAAACATCACTACATTTTTTTCACTTTGCTCCATAATGATTATTTCATTTTGATTTAATACTTGAAACAGAATAATTAATACTAGATTAAAGATTAAACACCCCAATACAAATATTTGAATAAATACTTTTTTCAATTTGATCTCCTCCAGTGTCAATATCAATTTTGATAGTCAATACTTAGTTTTTCTTTTAATCGTGTTTTTTCTCTCAATTAAATATTGCTTATCAACTAAAATTCTTATTAAATCCGAGGGAAATAACTCTTTTGTCATGTAGAGAGTTCTCAACTGTACATATTCTTTGCCCAGCAAAGAAACTAGTGCTTCTATTTCGTCATAGTCTAAATTATTTGCAATTAAACGTAGTAAATGAATGCTCTCTTTTTGATTAAGTGTACTATTAATACTTTGGATGGCTGTGAAACTAATCTCGCTAAAGTCGTTATGTTTTGCTAATTGAAACTTTGTTTCAACATCAATTTTTTGCCAATCAACTAGATTAGATTCGTTTGAATTTATTAATAACTTAACTTTTAGATTTATATTTAGTTTTTCATTAGATATGAATTCCGTAATATCTTCTTTTGATAATATGAATTTTGACACTTCTTCTACTAAAGCGTAATTCTTATTGGATATCTCTACCAAATGTTTATCCACTATAAATTCAATTTCTTTATTGCTGAATTTATGGTCCTTTTCAACTAAGTATTCAATATAACTAAAATTTGTAAGTCCTATTATATTGTCTAAATTTGCATTGTCTTTTATAAATTCATAATTATCTAGTTTTGTTTCGTTAAGAATTGTTGTTATAATTTTTTGGTTATCTAGTTTTTCAACATCATATTCAAATTTTTCAGTATAACTATTTATCTTTTGAATGTATTGATCAACTATCTCAGGATCATTCAACTCCAAAATATCTGATAGTGTTCTTATTGATAGAGAGATTTTATCCCGATTGTTTAACTCTTGAATAATCTTTTTCGAAAAAATACCAACATGTTTGATTGAATGATTGAATACTTTATCAATAATCTTATTCTTATCATTATCATTTTTTTGTAGTTCAATCATCGTATTTAGAATCTTATCATTTTCAGTTATCATGCCGTCGGAGTCACTTAAAATTACTTGAACATACTCTTTTAAATTACTTTCTAAGTATTTAAATAAATCCACATACTTATTTTCAACGTTTGTCATAATATTATATCTATTCGATATTTCTGCACTCGTAAGAAATTTTGATAATTCATTCAAATTCACTTTGTTGATTTTAAAAAAACCGTTTAGAAAAATGAATTTTTTATGTGGACTTTCTGTTGAGCTTATGTGTGTTAATTGAGGATTGATTTTCATTAAAAAACCCTCCACACGTGAACTATTTATTTTATTTAAAACCTCAATTATATTCGAACTCTCTTCTAATCTTGTTTTAATCAAATCAATATCATCTTTTATCATTGAATCCAAATTTAGATTATCGATAATATTGTATAAATTTGTATCGGTTTTTTGTGTTAGCAAATGATTTAAGATAAGTTTATTATTTGCGACAATTTCGTTTAATACCTCAGAAACATTTGGTATATTAGAGAGTAAATTATCTATAAAATCCATTTCATCTTCTTTTAAAAAGTTTAGTGCTGTCATATAGTTTTCATAGTATTCCTTGTATTTCACTTTGTTTCTATGTAGAAAATCAAATAGAGATGTATTGAGACTATTAGAAGGTTCTAGCATATAAGGTTTTAAACTATTGATTAGCAAATCAAAGTTCTGAATTTTATAAGTTGAATCCACATCTGATGCTGTCTTAATTTTATTCAAGAATGTGATATCATCATTTGATAAGTATTCGTTTGAATAGTTCATTTCTTCTAAAAAGTTTTCTGTAATATACGCTTGTTTTATACAGTTAAAAATGAATCTTAGGTTTTTGTCATTGTATTCTTCTAAAATGGTTTCCTCATTATTCTCTTTTTTCTTTATAGCATATTTCAAAAATAAGTTTTCAAATTCCTTAAATGTAATGTTTTTAAACAGATTATTTATATTATTGTTTTTAATCAAGTTAACTTGATTTTCAATTAATTTAATGCTACTTTCAGTATCGTTTTTTTCTAACTCCTTTACATATTTTAGACTATTCAATCTCTCTAGGAGTTCTGTTCCGTTAGTAATGCTCTTTCGACTAATCTCTCCTTGATAGTCACCATAACTTCCAGTGTAATATGTGAATTTTATTGGTTCATCATTGATGTTTGAGGTTATTCTCACTTTCGAATATGAAGAATTTGTTGTCTCTATTCTTTTTTCTAACAATGTCTTTATATCATGCTCTGATAAATTTATGCCCTTTTCTATTTCTTGCTTCGTATGTTTATATTTATTGATGATTTCATTTTTCGATTCTACAATATGATTCTGTATTATGTTTCTTTGATTAAGAATATTATAAATGATGCCTTTCGACTTAAACGATGCTTGAAAATCATTTGGTAACAAATTTTTGTATTGAGACATGACCCATTTTTTTTCAAAACTTATATCATCGCTTTTTTCGTCACATAATGATAAAAAGTCATTTTTAATCATGATAAAACTTCTCATATCTGGTATTGATTCAATCATGCTGTATGAAAAGTCTGGTTCGAATTTTCTATTTTTTTCTAGTTTCATTTTATACAACTCTGAAATCATTCTAGATTTAGTCACTCGGGAATTCAGTATTATAACATAGTCAAAGAATTTAGATCTATTCTCTATTTCAGAGATTGTTGATAATTTGGCAGCATATATAAATGTAATGTGTTTCTTTACAACTGTAGAATTATTAATGATATAGTTTATCTCGTTTAGTTTTTTAAATATATAGTTTGACTGTGTAATTCGATCTATGTCTTCAAAAACTACAATTTCATACTGCGTTTTTTTAAAAAAATATAGTAATTCTCCCATGAATGCATCCACAAGAGATTTATCAAATCCGCTCTTATTGTCAGATAAAATCTCTATATCTTTATATTTGATTGTTTTGAATATTTTTCTATTGAAAACATCATTTAAGAATAGTATTAAAATAATGAAAACGTTACTGTAAATTCCTATTTTAATTAAATAGTTCCATTCTATCTTGCCATCACTAAAGATGTCGGGATTTAAAAAAAATTCGTTGTTTTCATAGTATATAGGCAATAGAAAATCTCTAAATAACCCCTCACTCAAATAACCCATCAGAAAATATATTCCAACCATCAGTATTGTTACTACACATAAAAAGAAATATCCAAATGCTGATAAAACTCTGGTGTTGGGTACTCTATTTATTGTTGAGTGCGGTGTCTGTTTAGACTTAGCAAGAAAAAAAATCTGTTGCAATACATTTTTTTCGATATACTCATTCAAACTATTATCGTTATCAGCAATGATTTTAGGCAAATTACCAAAACTTATTCTTGCAATTTTTCTTTTTTTGCCAAACTTGTAATATTTGTCAACATATGTATCAATTAAACTGCTTTTCCCTGTTCCATAATCGCCCAGAATACCAATATTACTTGCTTGTTTTCGGATTCTATGAATTCTTTTCGCATCAATCAGATAATCTTTGAATGCTTTTGATTTCATTGATGCTTGATTACTAACCTTCATGTCTCATCCTCTCGTATTTTATTCTTACAAATATCCCTTGATTTTTAATAGCTACTTATCCCCGTGTCAGACTAAACATGTTTCATAATAAAATTGAATTCAAATACTTATTTGGAAAATCGGCACCGAATACGCATCTATAAATTTGTTACTACCTAAAATTCCGATGTGCATATAACTGCGCAATTGAGTAAATTTATTCAACTTTATCAAAATACAACTAGATAAAGAATAATTATTCAATTTATTTCTTAATATAATGAAATCTCTGCTCATTTAAACTATTATTTCAGGAAATATTTCTTGAACAATGGCAGTTGAATACATCGCATACTGGCTTGAAGCATAAGGAAATCCTAATCGTGTAAAATCAGTAGTTAAGTGTTGAAACCTCTCTATATAAAACCTTGCTTCTTGCAATCCATAATCCGGCAATATCTTTCTGAGCGCAATAATGAACCCATTAATTGATGTAACTGATAATATTTTTGGTCTTTCATCATCTAACACTTCTGGATTGATAGCTTCATTCCAAATATCATTTTTTGCGGTTTTTAGACAACTAAAATACATGTTTAAAAATCTTGCAACAAATTCAACATATACTGACAATTCACTTAAATCTTTATTTGCAATTTTTGTTTTATCACCAGTCCAGTAGTAAAATAGAGATGCTTTATTATCTAAATCATTTACTGCAACAATTGATTTTAAGGCAAATTTAATAATAGATGGTGTTTTTATCAGAGCAGTTTCTATCGATGAAAGTTCGAATAAATTCATAAAAGTATTAAACTTGTTCATCATGATCAATGCTTGTCTAGCTATTGAATAACTTGAAAAAGGATCCATTGTTTGTTCAATAAACAATAGTACATCCGAAGGTACAGGCTTAGATTTTGTGTTTATATCTCTAAAAACCTTACTTTCATGCGTAAATATTTCAGCGTCGCTTTTACTCTGTGGATATATGAATCCTGTAGTTAATAAATGGAGTTGAGATCTTAAAGGAGCAATTATTCGTTCCAATGAGTCAGTGTCTTCATAATGTGCAAACACTCTATGTTGACCATCTATGATTCCGATAGAGTTGAAACGATCTGGTAGAACCATGATATAGTTTCCTTCATCAAGGATATTATTTATTTCTACAAAGTTTCCATCCAAATCTTTAAAGCGAGTATCCTTAGGTAAACTTACAATAATGTTATTGTAAAAAGACGTACCATTATCGGCAACAAATTTTCTTATTTCTTTAATACGTTTCTTTTCGATTAGTCGCTGATAAAGTTGTGTATTATTATTCCAACCATCTTTTCTCAAAACATAACTATTTTTCAATAGTGTTTCTGCAGATAGCATGAATGATACGACTCTAATTCCATCAGTAAGTCCAGTATACTCTTTAGGATGAATAATAGGTAGTTCGATGTCGGCAGAACTTTGTCTTCTTCTTTGTCCAACATCTCTATGGTCGATATCTAAAAATTTAAATATTTCATATTTGTTTGACAACTTTATACTTGTCGCCATTTTATTAAAATATTTTAATTTAGCTGATTCAATTATTATTGTATTTCCGTAGAGTCTTATTTCATCAATGGTCAAATCATGTGGATTGAGTGTAAAATATAGGTGTTTAATGATGTATCTATCGTTGATATACGAGTTTTGAAACTGATCAAATTGTGTCATAAAATCTGATTTCATCCACTCAAAAAATTCACTTTTATGAGTCATTATTTCTCGAAAAGCTTCGTCCTTTTTTCTTAGATGATCCTTTATGTTTGATGTTTTATGTGTTGTTTCCTCAGCAATTAGTAAAATATTCTCATAAAGGAAAATGTTATCAAGTTCAAACGTTCTAGCACCGATTGTTTTTTCAATTCCATCTGTTTTAAGATGTAAAAACCCTGATTGAGTAAACGTTTCACGTACTAATTTAGAAAAATCTCTTTTAATTTTTGCTTGTAGTTGTTCACCAGTCAATGGTGTCGTTCTTGCTCTGGGCATTACCACTTAAAGTGCTCAGGTTTTCTCTCTACTGCATTTTTCCCAGTAGGGATATAAACTGGCTTATCCTCTCTAATTCTTGCCTCCCCTTTAGAAGCAGCAATTATTCTTACTTCTGAAATATCTAAGTATTCCTTTTTGATATCTACACCAATATACTTCCTTTTTTCCATAATTGCTGCGATACCAGTCGATCCAGAACCATTAAAAGGATCCAGAATATAGTCGCCAGGCTTTGTTAATAATTTAATCAGTCTTTGTGGTATTGCAACTGGAAACTGACAAGGATGTGCTGTTTTTTCAATGTGATTTGCTTTTACGTTTGGTATATCCCAAACATCAGAAAGGGCTTTACCTAGAGGATTTCCACTATACTCACCTTTTCTATTTTTCTTTCCAGGATACTTTTGAGGTTCTCTAACGGCATCCATATCAATTTCATAATCTTTACCTTTGGTAAACCACATAATGGTCTCGTGCCTACCACTAAATCTTCTTTTTGGCATTAAACCGTGTCCAAATGTCCAAATTATTCTATTTTGCAAATAAAGTTTGTCATCATCTAAAAGTGTTTCATTAATCTTACTAATTATGTCATACACTAAAAAATCAAGTGGGGTATACACCCCATTTTTAATATGATATCCCACTTGCCAACATAAACTACCACCAGGTTTTAAGACTCGTAATAGTTCTGGGAACATTCTTTTGTGTTGTTCAATGAAGGTTCCAATATTATCTTTTGGTCTCTCGTAATCCTTACCCATAGCATAAGGTGGAGAAGTAATGATCATCTGCACGGAATTTTTTGGAAGGTTTTTGATTAACTCAAAACTATCACCTAAATATAAAGTGACATCGTTTGATATGTCAAACGTTGATCCTATTTTAATCATTTAAGTGCCTCCAATTCTTAACAAATATCATGTAATATAAATTATAACATTTTTTATACATAGATTCTATAAAATGATATTTTTGAAAAAAAATTGTTCTCCACTGTTTTTATTTATATAAATG